>DVEE01000396.1 GCA_015295885.1 Leptolyngbyaceae cyanobacterium M65_K2018_010 | reverse complement strand
GATGGCTTTATGGGGCAAGCCGACTACGCCACGGTGGTCACCGATATGCGCCTAGCCAATGGACTACCCTGGGCAATTCCGGTCACCCTATCCGTGGATGAAGCCACGGCAGCCCCACTACAGGAAGGTGATTGGGTTCGCCTAGATGACCCCACCGGCCGCTTTGTTGGGGTGCTGGAACTAACTGAGAAATATACCTACGACAAAACCCGCGAAGCCATCCAGGTTTACCGCACCGACGAAGACAAACACCCCGGTGTCAAGGTGGTGTACGAGCAGGGCAACGTAAACCTGGCAGGCCCAGTGTGGCTGATGGAGGGCGATCCCCATCCCCTCTTTCCCCAGTATCAAATCGACCCAGCCCAGTCCCGGGCTCTTTTTCGCCAACGGGATTGGCAAACCGTGGTGGGGTTTCAAACCCGCAATCCGATTCACCGAGCCCACGAGTACATTCAAAAATGCGCCCTAGAAACCGTTGATGGCCTGTTTTTGCACCCCTTGGTAGGGGCGACTAAGTCTGACGACATTCCTGCGGATGTGCGGATGCGCTGCTACGAAATTATGTTGGCCCATTACTTCCCCCAGGATCGGGTGATTCTTGCGATCAACCCGTCGGCAATGCGCTACGCTGGGCCTAGGGAAGCCATTTTCCATGCCCTGATTCGCAAGAACTACGGCTGTACCCATTTCATCGTGGGCCGAGATCATGCCGGCGTGGGCGACTACTACGGCACCTACGACGCTCAGCATATCTTTGATGAGTTCGAGCCGGGTGAATTGGGTATTGTACCGATGAAGTTTGAACATGCCTTCTACTGCACCCGCACCGGTGGCATGGCAACTTCTAAGACGAGCCCTAGTACTAAGGAAGAGCGAATTCATCTGTCGGGCACTAAGGTCCGAGAAATGCTACGCCGGGGTGAGTTGCCCCCCCCTGAGTTCTCTCGTCCTGAGGTTGCGGCAGAATTGGCGAAGGCTATGCGGGTTCCCGAAGCCGTCAGTTAAGGGGATGCAAACAACGGGGTGGGACTCAAACGACGGGCGTTTTTGCAACAGACCAGCCGAGCCCTAGCCGCCTTGGGGGTCGGTGGAACCGTTCTAGGGCCGGGGCCGGGTCAGTACTCTCAGGCCCTAGCTAAGTCGAGCCGTCGCAAGCTTGCCCTGTTGATTGGCATTAATCAATACCCTGAGCGGGCGATTGACCCGATTCTGGCTCAGGAGGTTGCCTTGAGGGGGTGCTTGACCGATGTGGAGTTGCAACGGCAACTGCTGATCCATCGGTTCGGCTTTCAAGCCAGCGATATTCTCACGCTCACTGGCCAGGAGGCTAGCCGGGCTGGAATTTTGCAGGCCATTGAAGAGCACCTGGTGCAATCGAGCCAAAGTGATGATGTGGTGCTGCTGCACTTCAGCGGCTATGGCAGCCAGGTCCGCCTAGAGGGGCAGGCCGGTCCGAGCCAGATGGCTTGGGTCACCTTTGATAGCCGTTTACCCAGCGAAGAAAAACCCGCCTTGGCGGATTTGCTGGAGGCTGAAGTGGTGGCCCAGTTGCAGCGCCTGGCTACGCCCAACCTGACCACGGTCATCGATGCGGGGGGGCAGGATGGCGGCTATCTCCGCTGGGGCAACCTGAAGGTGCGATCGCGTCCCACCGTACCCATGGGAGTGCTACCGACGGACTGGCGGGGCGAAGTTCCAGCCCTCTCAAGCGGGTTGCCCCCCTGGCCAGGTCTGCTGTTGCGCGCTGGCCAACCCGGCACCCTGGTGCTAGAAGGCCAGTGGGACGGATTTAGCGCCGGCTTGCTGACCTATGCCTTGACCCAGAGCCTATGGGAAGCCCTGCCTAACCCCAACCCCCAGATATTCATCCAGCAATTGGGGGATCGGCTCCACCGGTGGGTAGGGCCTGACCAACACCCCACCCTAGAGGAGCAACGCCTGGCTAAGGCCGGGGTTACCCCCTACAGCCCACCTGCCGCCCTGCCCCCCGCCGATGGGGTTTTCCTGCCGGCTAAGGGGGGAGAGCGACCACTGGGGCTATGGTTGGGGGGAGTAGAACCGCAGCTACTCAGCTACCTGCAACCGGGGACTCGGTTTGTGACGGCACCGCCTCAGGGTAGCCATGACCCCACCTCCCCTGCCCTAGAGCTAAGGCTAGAGTCGCGCACCGGGCTTAAGGGCACCGCCAAACCCGTGGATACCCAGGCCACCCTACCCACCACCCCCCAACCCCTTTACGAGAAGTTGCGGCTGTTGCCCCAGTCGATCGCCCTGGTGGTGGCTTTGGATAGCCAGCTTAAACGGGTGGAGCGGGTGGATGCGACCAGTGCCCTGGCCAGCCTCCCCTTTGTGGCCTCTATTACCGCCGGGGAGAGAAAAGCAGACTGTCTATTTGGCCGCTTGCCGGTGGGGCCCGTTGCAACCTTAACTGCCGCCCTGCCCTCGGCCCCAGACAACAGCCTCTCCCCCCAACCTGACAGTGCCTCCCCCGCAGAGAGTAGCTATGGGTTGTTTGCCCCCAATCGCACCCTGGTACCCGGCACCATGCTGGCCAAGGAAGAAGCCGTGAAAACCGCGATTGGTCGGCTTACCCCCCAACTGCGATCGCTCCTGGCGGTGAAATTGGTACGCCTCACCGAAAACCGTAGTGCCTCCTGGTTAGCAGTCACGGCCACCCTAGAAGCCACCCAACCCAAGGCTAAGATCCTGGGGCACCAGCAAACGGAACGGAGCCAACCGATCCACTTAATTTCCCGCACCCTAGGTAAGGCCAATGCCAACCCAGGGGATCACCTAGACCGGCTAGAATTGGCCCGCGATACACGCCTTCTCTACCGGCTGGCCAATCGGAGCGATTCCCCCCTGCATGTACTGGTGGTGAGCTTTGAGAGTCAGGGATCTTGCTCAGCCCTGATGGTTTTCCCCGAGACGGTATCTCCCCAGGAAGGGACGGTCCTCAGTCACCGGGGGCCGGCCCTGGCCCCCCGCCAGACCCGCTCGATTCCCAATGATCCGGCGGGTTGGGGGTTACCTGCCACCGGTTCAATGGAAACTTATCTCGTTCTCAGTGTCCGTCCTTTCCAGCATTGCTTCGAAGTGCTGGAACAAGATGGCAACCCCTCTCCCCTTCAGACTGAACTTCGTCCTGTCAGTCAACCCCTGAAGCTGGCCCAGGCTCTTTTAGCGGATCTCAGTGATGCCAACTGGGCCGGGAGTACAGGGTTAACCGGCGACTTCTATGCCCTGCCCCAGGACCAGTGGGTCACCTTCGGCTTTAACTACGCTATTAGTGGAGTTTGACCTGAATTGCAGACACCGGACACCTCGAACTAGCCAGTCTAGCCATCCACTGCGGTTACGTCCAGCCCTAGGAGCAGGAACCAAAACCACCGCCGCCAGGGGTAGCAATCCGAATACAGTCCCCCACTTGTACGTCTACCGTGGTTTGCCCCGGCAACGGCTCAACCCGGCCATCGGCCCGCAACACCGCATTTTCCCCCACCAGCCCCGGTTCACCCCCCTGTAACCCAAAGGGAGGCACCCGGCGATGGTTCGACAGAATCGCTGCGGTCATCGGTTCCCGAAACTCCAGAACCCGCACAACCCCATGGCCACCCCTATACCGCCCCTGGCCGCCACTGCCCTGGCGAATAGAGAAATCCCGCAGCAGCACCGGAAAGCGCCACTCCAGCACCTCCGGATCAGTCAGGCGAGAGTTGGTCATGTGGGTATGCACCGCATCCGTACCGGGGAAGTCTGGCCCCGCCCCCGAGCCCCCGCAGAGGGTTTCGTAGTACTGGTAGCGTTGATTGCCAAAGGTGAGGTTGTTCATGGTGCCCTGGGAAGCCGCCATCGCCCCCAGCGCTCCATACAACGCATCCGTTATGACCTGGGAGGTTTCCACATTGCCCGCCACCACCGCCGCCGGGTAGTGGGGATTCAGCATGGACCCTTCAGGGATGTGGATGTCTAAGGGCTTGAGGCAACCGGCATTGAGGGGAATATCGTCATCCACCAGGGTTCTAAACACGTAGAGCACTGCCGCCTTACACACCGCTGTCGGCGCATTGAAGTTGTTGGGCCGTTGGGGTGAGGTGCCCGTAAAGTCAATGCGGGCGCAGCGTTGCCCTCGATCCACCGTCACCCGCACGGCAATTTGGCTGCCATCATCCATCGGGTAGGTAAATTGGCCATCCTGGAGCCGATCAATCACCCGACGCACGCATTCCTCAGCATTGTCTTGTACGTGTCCCATGTAGGTCTGCACCGTTTCTAGGCCGTAGTGCTCCACCAGCTTGTGCAACTCCTGTACCCCCTTTTCGTTAGCGGCAATCTGGGCCTGCAAGTCGGCCACATTCTGGGTCGGGTTCCGCACCGGATAGGGGGCGCCGGTCAGCACCGCCAACAGTTCTGCCTCCAAAAAGCGCCCCTGGTCTACCACTTGCAGATTGTCGAGCAGCACCCCTTCTTCCTCAATGGTGGTGCTGTGGGGTGGCATCGAGCCGGGGGTAATGCCGCCAATGTCAGCATGGTGGCCCCGGGAAGCAACGAAGAAGAGGGGAAGCGGGGAGGGGGAGGGGGAGGGGATAAACACGGGGGTGATCACCGTGATGTCGGGTAGGTGGGTGCCACCGTTGTAGGGGTTGTTTTGCAGATAAACATCGCCGGGTTTGAGGCGATCGCCCTTGGCCTCAATCAAACTCTGCACACTTTCCCCCATCGACCCTAGGTGAACCGGAATGTGGGGCGCATTCGCCACCAAATGCCCCTGCTGGTCAAAAATCGCGCAGGAAAAATCCAGACGCTCCTTAATATTCACGGAATAGCTGGTATTTTGCAGGGTAATGCCCATTTCCTCCGCCACAGCCCGAAACAGGTTGTTGAAGATTTCCAGCAACACCGGGTCGGGGGGAGGGGTGAAGGGTGAAGGGTCGAGGGCGAGGGGCCTCTTCTGACTCCCTTCGGGCTGAGCCTCAGGGCGAAGCCTGACTTCTGCCTTGAGGATCAAATGCCCCTTGCTATTCACCGTCCCCCACCAGCCGGGCTCCACCACAGTGGTGCTGGTGGCTTCAATAATCAGGGCCGGGCCAGGGATGCGATCGCCGGGACAGAGGTCATCGCGGTGGTAGACCGGCACCTGATGCCAGCGATCGGCGGTGTAGAGAGGCACGGTGGTTTTGGGGGTGAGAGGCGCGGTGCGGGGCTTGACCCAATCCGGTTCCTCAGGGCTGTGGGTGTGGCCCACAACCTCCACTGCGGCGGTATCCACGACCAGGGGTTTGTCCTCCTGGGCAAAGCCGTAGCGCTGGCGGTGCAGAGCCGTGAACTGCGCTTGCATCGCCTCAACCCCAGCAAAATCCACCGTCAGCGTGGAATCGGTGCCCTCGTACTTGAGTAAAAGGCGGAGGAAGACCTGCACCGGGTCTGAATTTTGCCTTTTGAATTTTGAATGTTCCAGCCGTTCCCCTCCCCCCTTAGCAGGGGTGCCCATCGGATGGGGTAGGTCAGCCTCATCCCTAGGCATGGCAAATCCTTGCTGGCTCAATTCCTCCATCCCCCTATTCGCAAGGGTAGCCAGGAGGGTGCGTAGGTGAGGTAAGTTGGCCTCTGTGAGGGGTAGCTCAACGGATTGCTCGTTCAGCGATCGCACATCGGCCAGGCCCATGCCGTAGGCCGACAGCACCCCCGCATAGGGATGCAGAAACACCTCCGTCATACCCAGGGCCTCGGCAATCAGGCAGGCATGTTGGCCGCCCGCCCCGCCAAAGCAGCAGAGCACGTACTCGGAAACGTCGTGGCCCCGCTGCACGGAGATTTTTTTGATGGCGTTGGCCATTTTCTCCACGGCAATGGCGAGAAAGCCCGCCGCCACCTGTTCCGGGCTACGACTATCCCCCGTCGCCTGCTCGATCTCGGCCGCCAGGGCGACGAACTTTTGCCGCACCACCTCGGCATCGAGGGGTAAGTTGCCCCCTGGCCCAAAGACTTTAGGAAAGAAGTCGGGCTGGATCTTACCCACCATCACATTGCAATCGGTGACCGCCAAGGGGCCGCCATGACGGTAGCAGGCCGGCCCCGGATAGGCCCCCGCCGACTCGGGCCCGACCCGATAGCGACTGCCGTCAAAACTCAGGATGGAACCGCCCCCTGCCGCCACCGTATGGATGGCCATCATCGGAGCCCGCATCCGCACCCCGGCCACCTCGGTCTCAAAGGTGCGCTCATACTCCCCCCGATAGTGGGAAACATCCGTGGACGTACCGCCCATATCAAAGCCGATGATACGGTCATAGCCCGCCTGGCGACTGGTTTGCACCGCCCCGACCACGCCCCCTGCCGGTCCCGAGAGAATGCTATCTTTGCCCTGAAACAGCCCCGCATCGGTCAAGCCGCCGTTGGATTGCATGAACATGAGGCGAGGGGTGGGGGGGTGAGGCGGCAAATTTTGAATTTTGTTCGCGTAGCGTCTCCGGAGGAGAAATTTTGACCTCTGTCCCCTGTCCCCTGTCCTCTCTCCCCCCTCCCCTGTCTCCAATTGCTGGGCCACCCGATCGACGTATCGCCTCAAAATTGGCGACAAATAGGCATCCACCACAGTCGTATCCCCCCGGCTGACCAGTTTAATGAGGGGACTGACCTGGTGGGAGATGGAAATTTGGCTAAAGCCGACCTGGCGGGCTAATTCGCCTAGTCGTCGCTCGTGGTTGGGGTAGCGGTAGCCGTGCATGAGCACGATCGCACAGGCGCGAATACCCGAGTCGTAGGCCTGACGGAGGAGCGGGCGGAGGCGAGCGGCCTCTGCGCCCTCGAGGGGAATCAACACCTCGCCCTGGGCACTGATCCGTTCCCGCACTTCGATCACCTGCTCGTAGAGCATTTCCGGTCGCTCGATGTGGCGGGCAAAGATATCGGGACGGTTTTGGTAGCCGATCCGCAGGGCATCCCCAAAGCCCTGGGTAATCAGTAGGAGGGTGCGATCGCCCCGCCGTTCGAGCAGGGCATTGGTGGCCACCGTCGTCCCCATTTTCACCGCCTCAATGGCCGCGGCGGGAATCGGCTGATCGGCGGCCAAACCCAGCAGGTCGCGAATCCCCTGGATGGGGGCATCGGCGTAGCGATCGGGGTTTTCAGAAAGCAACTTGTGGACGAGGATTTGGCCATCGGGGCGGCGGGCCACCACATCGGTAAAGGTGCCACCGCGATCGATCCAAAATTGCCAGCGCCGGTCTGGGGATAAAGATGGGGTCATGGGGGCAAACCACCAGCGGAATTTGGAATACCTAAACCCCTATTGTGAACTAAGCCTAAACTCCCTGGATCAGCCGTTGCACTTGTTCGGCCCCCATGACAAACTCATCAAGTTAGGGTAAGCCATCTACAGCGCTATGCTTGCCAGACCCTCACTAAACTAAAGCCCTATGGATACTCAATCTAAAATTTATGTAGCGGGCTGCCGCGGCCTAGTGGGCAGTGCCCTGGTCAGAACCCTTAAAGCCCAAGGGTACGAAAATCTACGGCTACCCACCAGCCAGGAACTGGACCTGCGGAACCAGGCGGCGGTGGAGGCCTTTTTCGCCCAGGAAAAACCCGACTATGTGTTTCTGGCCGCGGCTAAGGTGGGCGGAATTCAGGCCAACAATACCTACCGGGCAGAGTTTCTTTACGACAACTTAATGATTGAGGCCAATATCATCCACAGCGCCTATCGCCACGGGGTACAGAAGTTGTTATTCCTAGGTTCCTCCTGCATTTACCCCAAGCTCTGCCCCCAGCCCATGAAGGAGGACTACCTGCTGACTGGGTTTTTGGAACCGACCAACGAGCCCTACGCGATCGCCAAAATTGCTGGCCTCAAGCTCTGCGAAAACTACTGCCGCCAGTATGGGGTGAACTTTATTTCGGCCATGCCGACGAATTTGTATGGCATGAATGACAATTTCAATTTGTCTAATTCCCATGTGCTCCCGGCGCTGATGCGAAAGTTTCACGAAGCCAAGGTAAACGGCGACCCAACTGTAACCGTGTGGGGAACAGGCACCCCCCTACGGGAGTTTTTGTACGTGGATGATCTGGCCGATGCCCTGGTGTTTTTAATGAACACCTACAACCAGGTGGAGTTTGTCAACGTCGGCACCGGCCAGGAAGTCTCGATTAAAGAGCTGGCCTTGATCGTGAAAGCGGTAGTCGGCTATGAGGGCGACCTGGTGTTTGACCCCAGTAAACCCGATGGCACCCCCCGCAAACTGCTGGATGTGTCGCGGTTGAATGCCGCCGGCTGGACGGCCAAGACTGATCTGAAAACCGGCATTGAGCAGACCTACGCCTGGTTCTTAGACCATTACGACTCCATTCGGGGTTAAAGGGCCTGGGCTGGGGAATTTGGTTTCCAGGTCACATCCCCAGAGTAAATCGGGACCCCAGCAGGGCCCCATTGCCGGAAAACGCCTCGACCCTTTAAGGTAAAGGCTGAAAGGCAGCATCCTGGCCTGGAGACCCAGATTTCCCAAGTGTTTTTTGGCCCCGCATCGATGGCAGACTCAATTACACCGGCTTTTATTCCCATGTTGCTTCACTGCGCCGTTGGCCTGGTGGCGGCCCAGGTGGCCTTTCGCAAAGGCTATGACCTGGGTCCCTGGATGCTTTGGGGCACGATTGGCGGCACCGTGGCCCTACTGGATGCCTTTCGGCGACCCCCACGGCGGTTGCCGGAGCGTTAACCTTGGCCTGGCTCCACCCGTGGCAAGAGCGGTTTCAAGCCTGGCTGCCTCAGCTTAATTCCCAGGTCTGGATTCTGGCGGGGGGACGCCTGCTGTCTCAGGTGGGCATTGGCTTTACCCTCTTCTATGCACCCATTTTCTTTGTCAACCAG
>DVEE01000032.1 GCA_015295885.1 Leptolyngbyaceae cyanobacterium M65_K2018_010 | reverse complement strand
CTCAGCGGTAGAGCGTCACCTTGCCAAGGTGAATGTCGCGCGTTCGAATCGCGTTACCCGCTTTTTGAAGGTGCTAGTAGTTCTAGCCTGGTTAGGTCTAGGCTAGACTGCTTTTCTTAAAAAGGTTCTCAAGGGGTATGTCCCCATGGGTAGCCGTTATAGACCTGAAGGAAGTTGCCGATGCACCCATCTAGCGATTCCCAGGGCAGCTAGGTATCAGCCTCAGAGGGGCGATGTTCTGTCACGGAATTTCGGCGTCAGGGGAGAGCAGTGCCAGGCCTAGAAGCAATTCTGCCTTGGCTTCTAGCCTGGAGATTCTCAGATGCCAGGGCATCCGCTTCAGCCGGACACCCTGGTATCTGGGATTAACCGTTCACCGGGGATTACTCCACCCCTTCGATGCGGTCTTCCACTTCCTGGTAGAGCGCTTGCAGGCGCTCCAGGTTTTCGTCGCTGGTTTCCCAGTAACCCCGCCCGTTCACTTCCAGCAGGGTGGAGACCATGCGGCGGAAGGAGTTGGGGTTGAGGTTCATCAGCCGCTGACACATCTCTTCATCTTGGATGAAGGTGGTGTTCACGTCCTCGTAGACCCAGTTATCCACCGCCCCAGCGGTAGCTGACCAGCCCATGGTGTTGACCAGACGCTTCGAGAGTTCCCGCACCCCTTCGTAGCCGTGGGAGAGCATACCCTCGTACCACTTGGGGTTGAGCATTTTGGTGCGGGCGTCCAATCTCACCGTTTCCGACAGGGTGCGCACCTGGGCGTTGGCGGTAGTGGTGTCGGCGATATAGGCGGCGGGGGGTTTACCGTCGTCGCGCAGGCTGGCCACCAACTTGGTAGGGTCGGAGTCAAAGTAATGGGATACATCCGTGAGGGAGATTTCTGAAGAATCCAGGTTTTGGAAGGTGGCGTCCGCCGTCTTCAGGGCCGACTCGAACAACGCCCGGTTGCTGTCCATGACACCGGGATTGTCGGAATTGAAGGCAAAGGACTTGCGCTTCAGGTACATTTCCTGGAGTTCGGCCTCGTTTTCCCAGGTGCTATTTTCTACCGCCAGGTTGATGTTGGCGGCGTAGGAGCCAGAGGCGTTGGAAAAGATGCGGGTGGCCGCCTGACGCAGGTCAATGCCCATTTCTTCTGCTTGTTGGAGGGCGTGTTTGCGGACAAAGTTCATCTCCAGGGGCTCGTCGGCTTCGGCGGCCATTTTGACGGCGCGGTCGAGCAGGGCCATCTGGTTAATGAACAGATCCCGAAACACCCCAGAGCAGTTGACCACAATATCGATGCGGGGCCGCCCCAGGTCTTCCAGGGAAATCAACTCCAGTTTGTTGACCCGGCCCAGGGAGTCAGGCACCGGCTTAACGCCCACAAACCAGAGCATCTGGGCCAGGGATTCGCCGTAGGTTTTGATGTTGTCGGTGCCCCAAAGCACGGTGGCAATGGTTTCGGGGTATTGACCGCCATTTTCCTGGCGCTGGCGCTCCAGCAAGCGATCCACCACGATTTTGGCCGACTGCACCGCAGCGGTGGTGGGGATGGACTGGGGATCGAGGGCATGGATGTTTTTGCCCGTGGGCAGCACCTCCGGGTTGCGAATCGGGTCGCCGCCGGGGCCGGGCAGGAGGTATTCTCCCTCCAGGGCCTTGAGGAGGCCGCCCAGTTCGTTGTCGGCACAGACCTGCTCCAGGCAAAACTCCAAATACTCCATCAGAGGTTTGATCGCTTCGCTGTCCACGTTGGGGTAGCCAGCCTCCTGGAGGGCTTTGATCCAGGGCTCTTTGCGGCCAATATTGAAGAAATTGAGCCGCGACACCATGGTCACTCGCCCTTCGGCATCGATCTGCTCGTGGACGAGGGCCGACACGGCGGCACGCACGCCCTGGTTGATGTCGTAGAGAAGTTGGACATCGGCCAGCACACCGCGATCGCTATTCCGGTAAATCTCTTCAATATCTCGACCCAAGCTCTCGGCAATGATCCGCTGTAGGCTCTTGATGCCGTCTTCCTCCCGATCGAGGCCAGCGATATTAACCAGCGTGGCGATCGCCTCCTCCGCACTGGGGGGCTTGCCCACCACATGCAGACCACAGGGCAACAACCGCGACTCAATCTCCATCAGCTTGATGTAGATTTTGCCCACGAGGGCATCCCGCTCGTCAGCGGAAAGATCGCCCGCGTCCCCTTCCGGTAAAGGGACATCCTGATCCAAATTGCAGATCCGGGCTGTTTCGACAATGGCGTTGACGATCTGCACGGCCCGTCCACTTTCCTTGTTGCCCTGGTAGGAGCCAATCAGCTCGCTCAGTTCCTTCAGCCCCTTGTACAGCCCTGCATTTTCAGCGGGGGGCGTCAGGTAGCTGATGGTTTCGGCGTAGCCCCGACGCTTGGCAATGGTCGCCTCGGAGGGGTTGTTGGCGGCGTAGTAGTAAAGGTTGGGAATGGTGCCGATCAGGTTATCGGGGTAGCAGGTGCCCGACATCCCCATCTGCTTACCGGGCATGAACTCCAGCGAGCCGTGGGTGCCAAAGTGGAGCACCGCATCGGCTCCCCAGATTTTGTTCAGGAAGGTGTAGTAGGCAGCGAAGCCGTGGTGGGGGCTGGCAGAGCGGGAGAACAGCAGGCGCATGGGGTCGCCCTCGTAGCCAAAGGTGGGCTGCACCCCAATGAACACGTTGCCAAAAGCCTTACCGTAGACCAGCAGATTTTCCCCATCGGTGTTGAGGTGGCCGGGGGGCGGCCCCCAATTGTCCTCCAGCCGCTCAGCGTAGGGAGTGAGGGCCTGGTACTCCCGTACCGGCATGCGATAGGCGATGTTCAGCTCAGGGCTGTGGTACTGGGCCTGGGCATCGTGGATGACTTCTTGGAGCAGGGCTTCTGGCGAGGGGGGCAGGTCTTGCACGTCGTAACCGTTCTGCTTCAAAGCCTCCATCACCCGGTAGATGGAGCCGAACACATCCAGGTAGGCGGCGGTGCCCACGTTGCCCTTATCGGGGGGGAAGCTGAAGATGGTGATGGCCAGCTTCTTATCCACCTTGGGCTTGCGGCGCAGGTTAGCCCATTTCATCGCCCGCTGGGTGATGGACTCGATCCGGTCTTGCAGGGAAATCGCGCGCCCGGTCAGCCCGTCTCGCCCAGAAAGCACAATCGGCTCGATCGCCCCATCCAGTTCTGGAATCGCCATTTGCAGGGCCACCTGGATTGGGTGTAGGCCCAGGTCGCTCCCTTCCCATTCCTCCGTGGTTTGGAAGACCAGGGGCAGAGCCACCATGTAGGGGCGGTTCAGTTTCTTCAGGGTTTCAATGGCCTTGGGGTGGTCTTGCCGGGCCGGGCCACCGACCAGGGCAAAGCCCGTAAGGGAGACCACCGAATCCACGATCGCCCGACTATTGTCCACGGGATCAAAGAAGTAAGCTTCCACCGGCTTGGAGAAGTCCAGGCCGCCGGCGAACACCGGGATGACCTTGGCCCCCATATACTCGAACTCCTGCACCATGGCGACGTAGTGGGCGTCGTCGCCGGTGACCAGGTGGGTGCGCTGCAATACCAGGCCAATGGTCGGAGCGAGGGGATCCTTCAGGTCATCGGAAATATCCCGTCGGGAACTGTACCAGTTGAGGTATTCCTTCACATCCTCGAACATGGCAGGGGCCATGGGGTGCCAGATGCCCATGTCCGGGTAGGTGACCGGCTCTTCATAGTCGAGGCTGTCGATCTGGGGAGCCCCTTCGATCGACTTATCGGTGATCACGTAGCGATCGGCCAGCATCAGCAGGAAGTTTTCCAGGTTCTCCGGCGACCCACCCAGCCAATACTGGAAGCTGAGCATGAAGTTGCGGGCATCCTGGGCCTTTTCCATGGGCAGGTACTTGAGCACGTTGGGCAGGGTGCGCAGCAGTTTGAGCATGGCATCCTGGAAACCCGCCCCCGAGTTCTCCTTGCGCTTCTTCATGAACTGGGCAATGGCACTCTTCGACTGCCCCAACTGAGCCATGGAGAAGCTGCCCATCTTGTTCAGGCGCATCACCTGGGGCATGGAGGGGAAGCACACCGCCACGTCCAATTGATCGCGCACGGGCTTAACCGCTTCCACCACCTTGTCGGCCAGGTCTTCAATAAAAATCAGCGAAGCGATGAACACATTGGCCTCGGCCACGTCCCGCTTAAAGGCCTCGTAGTTATCGGCGTCCCGCAGTTCTTCGATCAGGTAGCCGTTGACTTCGATCGCCACCTGGGAATTGTTTCCGTTGATCGACCGGATAGCAGAAGACAGAGCACTCTGGTACTGAGGCTCTAAAACCACATAGACCACCTTGACCAGCAAGCGCCCGTTCAGGTTTTCCGGGGCAATGTGTCGTACCGTGGGCTTAACGTGGGTGAACATGCAGTAAAACTCCTTTCGCGGCAAATGCTAAGGGGGTAGGTCGCCATACCGACAAACCCAGAACGAGGACCTAGGGGTGATAGACGACCCCCTAGGGGCACTCATTTGAAATATTTCGCAACGAAGCCAAAGTCAAAGGTCTGATTATGTTTTTAGCAGAAAACCCTACCAGATAAGGCTTGGCGTCTCCAGGTGACATAATTCGCAATAAACCAGCCTCGGCTTTGTAAAGAAAATTTACAGATTTTCGAGATTCCTTCTCCCGACTATGTTTCAATGCGTTAAATAAAATTTACCCAGAGTAAATTCCCCTAAAACGGGCATCCCGTGTCTTGCAAAACCTGTCCGGGGGGCAGATCATTGCTGCGCTGAATCCAGAGCAGCCTGGATTGCGCCTTTATCCAAAGGGGCGTAGATCCCGAATGTGGAGTCTTTCTCTGCCGGGTCGGCCAGTAGGCCCCCTAAACTTTGGGAAAGTTCCTTCAGATCCGTGGGCACCCGATCAAGGTTCAGCTCCGGCTCAATCCGACGCTGGAATTGATGGAGGCCGCCAACCAGCTCCACACTCCCGTAGCCCTAAGGTCAACACAATGGGTGAGATCAGCACTTCCTGGGGAGTGACTTCCCTAGGGAGGTCGACCTAGGCTAGGCGGTGCTGAAGACCGGTATCAACATAAGCTGGGACAGGACTGAGTATAGGGAAGTTAGGAGCCAGAAGCCTGTCACCTTCCGAATTCTGAACTCCTGACCCCTGGCTTCTTGCTAGGAGATTGATCCCGCTTTAAGTCGATCCCCCCTGAAGACTTGCCTTCAGATCGAGGACAGCCGTAGCCGGTATGGCTCCTGGGAGTGGTTTCACCCTGACCCGTTCTAGCCCAACCCCGAACGCCGCCGGCATGTCCTCTGGCTCGTAAGCTATTTCAAAGGAGTTGTGGACCTAACGCCCAGTGGCACCCGGCAAAATGGGCATCTCCACCGCCTGGCGGAAGACTTCCACCTCTTCCGTAAAGTCGATGGGCAGCACCGCCACTACGTTTTCATGGGGCCGAGGAATAATCACCCAGGTTTCTAAGATGCCGCCGGGGGTATTCTCCGCCGCTTCTACTCCGGCGGCCATAGCCGCCTTGACCTCAGACACATCGCCCCGAATATTCACCACAAAGCGGGCACTCCCAGCTCGGATATACCCAATCAGGGTAACTCGACCGGCTTTGACCATGGCATCGGCGGCGGCTAAGACGGGGGGAAACCCTCTGGTCTCCAGAGACCCTACGGCCTGGGGCATAGCTGCTCTCCTCTGAAAATCCTGTATAGGAAAAATCATCCTTTATTGTACGGGGCGGGGGGTGCGATCGCGCCCTAATCTCCTGAATTCCTTAGGTCTGGGCGGCTAGGCCAGACGGTTGCTCAACGGTGGCTATCGAGGGTTCATCGCCACCCGCTTAGAATTCCTATTGTGAAGGTCGCCAGGCCTAGGAGGTAGGCCCGGTAGACCCATCGCAACCCAACAACGGTGATCACATAGGCCTTCTTTGAGACGAACTCAACGTTGAGGTGATTCATCGTCGCTTCTACTAGATAGCTGGGTCTGAAGGCGCTGGCCCCTAGGAAGACGAGCAGCCAACCGATGGCCAGCAGGAAAAGTTTGAACCGTTGTTTTTTCATTATCAGGCATGGATTTTGACGCTATCTGCCCACGGGGTCCAGGGCTGTCTTTAAGACCAGCGGCGGCCCCTGAAACCGTCGCCCGTCTCTACAAAACGTGATGGTGGAAGTATCTGCCGCGAGTTTCAGCCAGCCTTGGTAGGCGAAAGGCCTCACAGAAGTTGCGCCATAGAGCCGTCATAGGAATGTCATTACCTTGAAATATGGTCTGGCTATGATGCCAGGAGCATACTTGGAGGGTTGGATTGTGTTTTACCCAACAGCCCAAAACAAGGCTTTGGAGGACATTCGACAGGTACGGTTTTCCACGGGGGCGATCCCCAATTGATGAACCCCCTTAAACCCAGATAATAAAATCATCCATCCAGGCTCTGGGCAAGGGAGATAAAGCTGTAAATCTGTTTGACGGGGATTCCTGACTTTTCAATCAAAGTTTTGTGTGGGTGGAAACAAAACGGAACAGTAAGGAGTCATTAAGTTTTACTACAAGTTTGTAGGGCTTTACGCAACAGAGGGGTTGCTATATTCTGGAGAAATAAAGGTGTAGTAGTTCTTGAGTTTGCCTCTGGCTTCTTTGAGAGGCAAGGTGGATAGGAAATCCTGAGTTTGAGGCAGTTGTTGGTTTGTGGCTGGTTGGTGTAAGAGCCACTACTGGGACAAAAATCACAGCTTTACAGGCGCAAGTGAGAGCCTAAGGTTTCCCGAGAGGGCTCTGCTTAATGGGCGAGTATGGATCGCCTGTCTTTCAAGGAGAGGTTGTCAAGTTTTTCTGGGATCCGCCTCCCAGAGCAAGCCTCTTTCCCAAAATATTTCATTCCTGGGCGTTTTCAGCATTGTCAGTGGAGGCAAGGTCAGTTCATGACAAAAACCAAAACCCGTATCCTAAAAACTAAACCCCTCTACAGCGCCGACGCTGTACGAACCTATCTCCATGAGATTGGCCGTGTTCCTTTGCTGACCCATGAAGAGGAAATTATTTATGGCAAGCAGGTGCAGGCCTACATGGCGTTGCTAGAAGTGAAGGAAAAACTAGCGAGTTCCCTAGAGCGAGAGCCGACTCGACTGGAGTGGGCCGAAGCCGCTCAGATAACCCCTGAGCAACTGAATAAACAACTTCGCTTGGGGGATCGAGCTAAGCGCAAAATGATCGAGGCTAACCTGCGATTAGTAGTCGCCATTGCCAAGAAATATCAAAAACGTAATCTCGAATTCCTGGATTTGATTCAGGAAGGCACCTTGGGCCTTGAACGGGGGGTCGAGAAATTTGATCCGACTAAGGGGTATAAGTTTTCAACCTATGCCTATTGGTGGATTCGCCAGGCCATCACCCGGGCGATTGCTCAGCAGGCTCGCACGATTCGCCTACCGATTCACATCACCGAAAAGCTCAACAAAATCAAGCGGGTACAGCGGGAGCTGTCTCAAAAGCTGGGGCGCAGCCCTAATGCCGCCGAGATTGGCGAGGAGCTAGAGCTAGAACCTAGGCAAATTCGTGAGTTTCTGGTGATGGCACGCCAACCCATTTCCTTGGATGTACGCATTGGCGATAACCAGGATACCGAGTTGCAAGAGCTGCTAGAGGATGATGGTATTTCTCCGGAAACCTTTACGGCTCAGGAATCCCTCAAGCAGGATATTCGCAATTTGCTGTCAGAGCTAACGCCCCAACAGAAAGAGGTGATTACCCTGCGCTACGGTCTGGAAGATGGCAATGAGCTTTCCCTGGCCAAGGTGGGCAATCGTATGAATATTAGCCGGGAGCGAGTGCGACAGTTAGAACAACAGGCTCTTAAGCATCTGCGCCGTCGCAAATCGACCATGCATGGCTACATTGCCAGTTAGGCCAACCCTCCTGACAGCCCTTGAGGAACATGGCCAAGGGGGCAGCCTCGCCGACTAACTTGCCCGAAACCTCCCATCCGTTCTGGTCATGGAGGTTATCGGGCTTTTGTTTGGCCGGGGGTTTGGGATGGGGATGCCCCGTGGTCGCGCAGGGCTGGTCTTTACAAAGCTTTATGATTGCTCCCCCAGAACCCCTCGACAGTTGAAGCAAATCCAAAGTTTTAGCGATCCCCAAAGGCTTGGGTCTTAGGATGCCATAGAGCGCGGTGTCATTTTTTTGCGATCGCGTTTAATTGCTCTTCACAGTTTTGCTCCCCCTCGGGGAGGACAGCTATGCAACAAATTCCGGCGCCCTTTTGGACCCTAATCATCGGTGTGGTGGTCACCCTGATTAGCCTATGGTTCGGTCAGAACAACCATCTGCTGCCTGTGCAGGCTTCAGAGCAAGCCCCCCTGGTGGATGAATTCTTCAACGTCATGGTCACCATTGGCACCGCTCTGTTCATCGTAGTGCAGGGGGCCATTGTTTATTCTTTGATCCGCTTTCGTCGGCGCCAGGGCGATGATACCGATGGCTTGCCCATCGAGGGAAACCTTCCCCTCGAAGCCTTTTGGACCGCGATTCCGGCAGTGATTGTGGTGGGGCTGGGGCTTTATAGTGTGGTGGTTTTTCAGGATATGGGGGGATTTGCCCCGGGCGGCCATCATAACCACGGCACCCTGATCGCCCATGCCCCGCAGACCAGCCAGGTTGATGTGGAGGCCCCGATGCTGATGGCCCAAGCCGGAGACTCCACCCCCCCTAGGCAGGTCTATGGCTTTGGCGCTAATCCCCAGGGAGAAGGCCAAGCTCCAGATCTGACCGTTAATGTGACCGGCATGCAGTATGCCTGGATCTTTCGCTATCCCGACAGCGGCATTGTGGACGGGGAACTCCATGTACCGGTGGGACAGGATGTGCAATTGCTGATTGAAGCCCAG
>DVEE01000305.1 GCA_015295885.1 Leptolyngbyaceae cyanobacterium M65_K2018_010 | reverse complement strand
CCTGCCCTACTTTTTAGCGGGGCTTCGCATTAGTGGGGGATTAGCTCTGATCGGGGCTGTGGTAGCTGAGTTCGTCGCCGGAACGGGCGGGGCCCAGTCGGGGCTGGCCTACCAGATCTTAATGGCGGGCTACAACTTGCAAATTCCTCGGATGTTTGCCGCTCTACTACTCATTACCGTTTCCGGTATCGGCATTTTCGCCGCGCTCTCAGCGTTATCTCACCTGTTGCTGAAAAACTGGCACGCCAGTGCCGTAAAGCATGAGAACTAAGGCTGAATTTTGAACTTTGAACTTTGAATTTTCTCCACCCATTACTCCTCCAACCCCTATGCTAACCACCCAACAACCTGTCCTGCGCCGCTTCTGGTATCCCGTCATGCCCCTCGACCTTCTGGTCAACGGGCCCCGACCCTTTACCCTGATGGGCGAACCACTAGTGCTATGGATCGATGCCAATGGCCAACCGGCGGCCCTGCGCGATCGCTGCTGTCACCGCTCGGCCCAGCTCTCCTTGGGCGTCGTTAAAGAGGGCTGTGTGCGCTGTCCTTACCACGGTTGGGAGTTTAACGGTGAGGGCATCTGCACCCAAGTTCCTCAGCTTGACCCGGGCGCAACAATCCCCAAGACCTACCGGGTGGAGGCGTTCCAGTGTGTCGAGCGCTATGGCTATGTGTGGGTCTGTTTAGATGACAACCCCCTCCAGCCCATTCCTGATATTCCCCAGTTTGACGACCCCACCTTTCGCTATATCCATGAATTCTACGAGCCTTGGCAAGTAGGTGGCTTGCGGGCCATTGAGAACTCCTTTGACAGTGCCCACGGCCATTTTGTCCACGCGAGTTCCTGGGGCGATCAGGAGAACCCCCAGCCGCCGCCGATCGACGAAGTCACCGAAACGGATGATGGCTTTGTGATGCGGCATTGGCTGGAGGTGCTTAACCCCGATCTGCAAAAGAAAAACCTCGGCATTGAGGGAGAAAAAACCATTCGCACCAACACCCGCACCTGGTACATGCCCTTTGCCCGCACCCTCCACATCGAGTATCCCAATGGGCTGATTCATTTGATTTTCACCGCCTACACCCCCATCGACGACCAGCGCTCCCAGGTAGTGCAGTTCTGCCTGCGCAACGACACCGAGGCCGAGGCCAAGGCCGCTGACATCATCGCCTTCGATCGCCAGGTGACTCGCGAAGATCGTCACATTCTGGAGGGCACCGACTACGATGCACCCTTGAGCATTACCGAGGAACAGCACATGGCCAGCGATCGCCCCGGCATTCTCATGCGCCGCCGCCTGGCCAAGCTCCTGCGCGACCACGGCGAGGTAGAACAGCGCCGCCAGGATGCACCTGTAACGGCTGCCAAAATCCTGGCATCAGCTCCAACCCTGTAGGAAACATAACGCTGAAGCGGGGCTTTGCCACCGCGCTGCCAGGAGGCCTATGGGTTGCCTGGCTCCCCCCTTCGCTGCGCAAATGCACCCACCCACTTCCCCACCCCTCCATCTCCCCCCCCTTTACCCCTATGCTAGTCACCCACCACCCCGTCTTCCGCCGCTTTTGGTACCCCGTTATCCCCATGACCGACCTGGCCGATGGCCCCCAAGCCTTTACCCTGCTGGGGGAACCGCTGGTGCTGTGGCTGACGGCGGAGGGCCAACCGGCGGCCCTGCGCGATCGCTGCTGCCACCGTTCCGCTAGACTCTCCATGGGCTTGGTGCAACAGGGCTGTGTGCGCTGTCCCTACCACGGCTGGGCCTTTGACCAGTCTGGCGCCTGTACTAAGGTGCCCCAGCTAGACCCCGGTGCGGCGATACCCAAAACCTACCGGGTGCAGTCCTACGCCTGCCAGGAATGCTACGGCTACGCTTGGGTCTGCCTATCCGAGGATCCCCTACTGCCCTTGCCAGAGATTCCCGAAGCGGATGTCCCCGGAAATCGCCTCATCCCCCAGTTCTACGAGCCCTGGCAGTGCAGTGGCCTGCGGGTGATGGAAAATTCCTTCGACAACGCCCACTTCAGCATCGTCCATGCCGAATCCTTCGGGGTCACCGAGCAGCCAAAGCCGGTCAAGTCGGAACTGGTGCCCCTGGAGCTGGGTCTCAAGGCCTACGCCACTGTGCCCGTCGTCAATCCGCCCATCCAGCAGCAGATTCTCAACATTCCCGACAGCCTAACGGTACGGGAGGTGGAATCGACCTGGTATGTGCCCTTCAGCCGTACCCTCAAGATCACCTACCCCAACGGGCTTATGCATCTGATTTTTACAGCGGCGACCCCGATCGGCGATCGCACCTCCCAAATCGTCCAATTCTGCATTCGCAATGACAGCGAGGCCGATGCCAGTGCCGAGTCGATCATTGCCTTCGATCGCCAGGTGGTCAACGAAGACAAAATCGTGTTGGAATCCACCGATTACGACACCCCGGTGGACGTAGCGGCGGAGCAGCACATGCCCTCCGATCAACCCGGCATCATCATGCGGCGACAGTTGGCTGCCCTGATCAAGTCCCCCGAAACCGTGCCAGGGGCCGAGGTGTTGGCGGAGGTGTAACGGACCTACCGTCTACGCCCTAGGAGCGAGGTGATCCCAATCCCTAGAGTCCTCTTTCCCTCGCCTTCCTTGGGTGACTTCTAGCCCTGAGCCAATGATTAGCAGGCTAAAATGACACCATCTGGAGCTGTTTCTAACCTATGGCTGACCCCATCACCATTGACGACATTTACGAGCTGTTTCGGGTATCTCAAGCCGAGGCGGATCGTCGGGCGGCCGAAGCGGATCGTCGGGCGGCTGAAGCAGATCAGCGCTTAGCACGGTTAGAGCGCATTGCCGCGAACACCAGCCGAGAGGTGGCCGGGTTGACCACTCGCTGGGGTCAGTTTGTCGAAAACCTGGTGGAACCCTCCGTGGTGCGGTTATTTCAGGAGCGGGGGATTGAGGTGCAAGAAACCGCCCGCCGGATGAAATCGCAACGGCCTGGGGCCGAAATGGAAATCGATATTTTTGCTGTCAATGGGGACGTTGCCGTCGCCATCGAGGTGAAATCGCGGCTATCGCGGCAGGACGTGGTGGATTTTCTGGCTCGCTTAGATCGGTTTAAGCAGGCCTTTCCCCACTACGGGGAATATCGTATTTACGGGGCTGTAGCGGCCATTGAAATTGACGAAGGCGTGGATCTGTATGCCTACCGGCAGGGGTTGTTTGTGATTAAACAAACCGGGGATACCGTAGCCCTTGCTAACGACCCTAGCTTTCGGCCCACGCCTTGGTGATCGGCTAACCCAATTTACATCCCTATGCAAACACTGATTCAGTCGGTTTTGACTCTCCAGGGAGACACTTTACAGTCGGTAGATCTCCTGCTCATCGGCTCCCATATCCACACCGTTGCCCCGGCTGGCACGATTCCTGTCGCCCCCCACCCGCGGGTCATCGACGGTACGGATAAATTGCTGCTACCTGGCTTTGTCAACGGTCACACCCACTCTTCCCAGGTTTGGCAGCGGGGGCTGATTCCCCAACTGCCCCTGGAGTTATGGCTGGCCAACGTGTTCGGCTCTACCCCCCAGCAGTTAGAGCACCTCTACTGGGGAGCGGTGAGTACGGCGGTGGATACCTTACTTTCGGGGGGCACCTGCCTGATGGACCACGCCTACGTGATCCCTGGCCAGGAATTAGAAACGGTGGATGCCCTGGTGCGGGGTTACAGGGCGGTGGGAATTCGAGCGGTGGTGGCGCCCCTGATCATGGATTTGCCCTTCGCCTCGGGATTTCCGGCGGGATGTTTGTTGCCCCAGTCCGCTTCACCCCAGTCTCCGACTCAATTGCTCACCCTGATGGAGGCTCTAATTGCCGAGTTCCACGACCCCGACCACGGTATTTACATCGGGCTAGGGCCGACCGGGTTCCATCGCTGTTCCGATGAGCTGCTCCAGGGCTGTGGGGAATTGAGCGATCGCTACCAACTCTGCTACCACACCCACCTGCTGGAAACCCGTGCCCAGCATCGGCTCGCCCAGGAGCGCTATGGCATCAGCGCCGTCCAGCACCTGCACAACCTAGGTTGTCTGGGCCCTCGCACCTCCCTGGCCCACTGCGTGTGGATCAACGACGACGATATTGCTGTTTTTGCGGAAACCGGGGCCACCCTTGTCCATAATCCGGTCAGCAATCTGCGCCTGGGTAGTGGCTTAGCGCCAGTGCTCAAGAGTTTGCAAGCCGGGGTCAATGTTTCCTTTGGCTGTGACGGTGCCGCCAGCAACGACGCCCAAAACCTGCTGGAGGCAATCAAGCTGGGCACCATTCTGCATACCGTCACCGACCATGACTACGACAACTGGCTGACCCCAGAACAGGCGGTACAGATGGCCGCGGCGGGGGGTGCCCAAGGGGTGAATTTGGGCGATCGCATCGGCACCATCGCCCCTGGGATGGAAGCTGACCTGGTGCTCTACAACCTCAACCATCCCTCCCTGCTGCCTCGCACTAACCCCCTGCAACTGCTGATTCTGGGTCGGCCCACGGAGGTGGTGGAAGCCGTGTGGATTCGGGGACGGCAAATTGTCGATCACGGCCAGGTGCTAACGGTGGATACCGAGGCGCTGCACCAGGTCCTGCGGCATCAGTCCCTCGATACCGAGGATTTGCAAACCCAACACCACCCCATCGAGCCCCACTATCGAGAAGTCATGCTCGATCGATAAGGTAGTGAATGTTCACCTGGCTTGAGAGCGATACTCGACCATGATCGGCCACCCTCTTTCCTCGCCTAGTACACAAACCGTTCAAAGCTCTGCACGGGTTCTCCCTTGAGCTGGCTGTAGCTACCGTTGCTCACCTGATATACCGCGATCGCGGTATCGCTCACATGGTATTGGAGATTGCCATCAATGGCGATGTAAATCCCCTGGTTGTTGGTCACGTCATCGGTCACGAGAGACTCCTGGGTGGTTTTATTGGTGCCAATAAATCGCACCCCCTGAGCGGTTTGGCATAGGTAGATGGTCAGGGATGGGGATTCAAAGTGGGCTTCCTGGCGATCCCCCCCGCAGGGCTGGGTGGCCCTGGCCACAACGGGCTGGGCGGTACTCGGCGAAGACTCAGGGGCCGCCGCAGTAGCGTTAGCCGTATCCACAAAGTCCCCGCGCACCCAACCCTCCTGTTCAGACTGGGTGAACTGCACGTAATACCAGCTATAGCCTGCTTCTCCCTCGGCTAGGCGGAGCAGTCGAACCGGATCACCGGCCTGGCCCTGGCCCAGGATGGGCGACAGAGTCGTGGGTTGCGATCGCAGATTGATCTGTGAACCCGTATTTTGGGTGGCCAGTTGGGTGACCCGGGGCGGATCGATGACCGTAGCCCGGAACCCACCGATGGTCTCTTCTGCGGGGCTATCCGTCACGGCGGGGCTGGGGGTAGCAGTCTCCTGAGTGACGGAGGGACTGGCTTCGGTCTCCGGCTCTGGAGAGCTCCCACAGCCACTCGCCAGGGTGATCAAAACCAAAGTAAGCCCCCACCCCATCCAGTGTTGTTTCCCTCGCCAGCGGCCCAACAGCATAGATCACTCCCCATGCTCCAGATTCAGCCGCCATGCTATCTCATCTACCGCCCGCTGAGTCGAATGGGCCCCTGCTCTTTTCCCCGGTTCACTGCCTCCTGGGCTGTTACCCTTCCCATTTCACCTTGTAAAGCCGAAACAGGTCGTAATCCCGGTGAGAAACCACTCTGCCGCCGCTGGCCTTGACCAGAGCTGGCCATTGGGCTAAAGAGTCCAAAAACACCTCGGCACCCAGGTAGGTTTCTAAAATCGCCCAACTTTCTGCAATTTCCGACTCTGGGTTAATCGCATCGAACAAAAAGTGGCCCCCTGGCTTCAGCACCCGTTTCACCTGCTGGAGCACAGCATCCCAGTAGTCAGCGGGGTAGTAGCAACTCACACCAGTGGCGATCGCCAGATCGAAACGGTTAGCCTCGTAATCGAGCCGGTGGGCTGGGGCTGGCTTGATGCCCTTAAACAGTTTCGAGTTCAACTGGGGCCCCCGGGACGTCAGCGCTTGACAGGCTACCCGGCTAATCTCATGGCCGTGGAAGAGCGCATCCCACTCTCGCCAAGGATAAATTAAAAAGCTAATGCCACAGCCGATATCCAGGCAACGCTCTCCTTTGCGGGGTTTCAGAGCCTCCCAGAAGGGGGTGGCAATGCGGGGCGTCAGGGTACCGCCAATCCAATCCTTGAAAATTGGCATTTCCTCAACTTCGCGGGGCAGGTCGAAGGGCTGGCCCGCAAACTCCTGGTCATAGCGCTGGGCTACCGCCTGGATTTGTGCCCCCCAGGGCGAGGCTTCCGCCGCTGTCGGGATCATCCTTTTAAGGCTCGGTTAAAGTTTTCGCGGTAAGCCTTATTTACGGCTAGTAGCAGGGGCCACAGCAGGGTGAGTGACACCTTACCCTGGCTAAAGTTAGTGCGATTAAAGCCGGTCCAAAATTTCCAGGCTCCACCGCCATAAATGCCTAGCAACACCAGTGTCAGCAACGTACCCATGACCTCTGCTCCATCCAAGACTAATCGTGTATCTTCTACAATACCAACGGAATTCTCCTTTGTTGGGGGCAATGCTCAGCTGCATCAGCGGTGCTGGCGGCAGCCGCGTCACACGTTTAGGGAACCCATATGCGTGCAGTGCTAATGGCAGGTGGTTCAGGGACACGGTTACGGCCCCTAACCTGTGACTTACCCAAACCCATGGTGCCTATTCTCAACCGGCCTATTGCCGAACATATTCTGAATTTGCTCAAACGCCACGGCATCACGGAAGTGATCGCAACTCTGCACTACCTGCCCGATATCCTGCGGGACTATTTCCAGGACGGTCGTGACTTTGGGGTGCAGATGACCTACGCCGTGGAGGAGGACCAACCCCTGGGCACAGCAGGTTGCGTTAAGAATATTGCCGATCTCCTGGACGATACCTTTCTGGTCATCAGTGGCGATAGCGTGACCGATTTTGACCTGCAAGCGGCCCTTCGCTTTCATCGGCAGGTGGGCTCCAAGGCGACCCTGGTGCTCACCCGGGTGCCAAACCCGCTTGAGTTTGGGGTGGTGATTACCAGTTCTGAAGGGCAAGTTCAGCGCTTTTTGGAAAAGCCCTCCACCAGTGAAATCTTCTCAGACACCGTCAATACGGGCACCTACATCCTGGAGCCAGACGTGCTGGAGTATTTACCCGCAGGGCAGGAATCCGACTTTTCTAAGGATTTATTTCCCCTGTTGCTGGCCAAGGGAGTGCCCCTCTACGGGTACGTTGCTGAGGGCTACTGGTGCGATGTCGGGCACCTAGAAGCCTACCGAGATGCCCAGTACGCGGCTTTGCACCGTCAGGTCAGGGTCGATTATGCCTACCCAGAAATCTCCCCCGGAGTGTGGATTGGGGACAACACTCAGATTGACCCGTCCGCTACCCTTCATCCCCCCGTTATGATTGGCCATAACTGCCGGATCGGGGCGGGCACCGTCTTAGCGGCTGGCACGGTCATTGGTGACAATGTGACCATTGGCAACGATGCCGACCTCAAGCATCCCATCATTTGGAACGGTGCCCTGATCGGGGATGAGGTCCATCTATTGGCTTGTACGATTGCCCGGGGGGTGAGAGTAGATCGGCGCTCGCAGATTCTGGAAGGGGCTGTGATTGGGCCGCTTTCCACGGTCGGGGAGGAGGCCACCATTAAGGCTGGGGTCAGGGTTTGGCCCAGCAAGCAAATCGAATCAGGGGCAACGTTGAACATCAACTTGATCTGGGGTAACCGGGCCCAGCGCAATCTATTTGGCCAGCGAGGGGTGTCGGGCCTGGCCAATATTGACATTACCCCTGAGTTTGCGGTCAAGCTGGGGGCAGCCTTTGGCTCAACTCTGAAAATCGGCTCCCGGGGGACGGTTTCGCGGGCCCAACGCACCATTTCACGGATGGTATCGCGATCGCTCATTGCCGGGCTGATGTCCGTGGGCATTCACATCTATAACCTAGAGGCTACCGCTATTCCAGTGGCTCGCAGCGTCCTCGCTCAAATGGGGGTAGCCGGGGGCATTCACGTTCGGCTTCACCCCGATCGCCCCGACCATGTGCTGATCGAGTTCTTCGACGAGCAAGGCATCGATATTTCTAAGGGGCAGGAAAAGAAAATCGAAGCCGCCTACTTTAAGGAAGATCTCAGGCGAGCCGCCATTGATGAAATTGGCCGCGTAACCAATCCGGCTCAGGCCGTCTCAACCTACACCACCGCCTTTGAAAGAAAGCTCAATATCGCAGCGGTGCTACACAGTCAGGCCAAGGTGGTGATTGATTATGTCTACGCGGTTTCGGGGGCGATCCTGCCTGAAATTCTGGGTAAGTTTGGCTGCGATGCCGTAGTACTCAATGCCAGCCTGCGGCCGTCAGCCCTCTCCAACGAAGAGCGCGAAGTGATGTTGGGGCAACTGGGCCAAGTGGTGCAGGCCCTGCGGGCCACCTTTGGGGCTCAGGTTTCGGCCAATGGGGAACAACTCATACTCGTCGATGAGATGGGAACTTCCATTCGCGGCGAGCCCCTAACGGCCCTGATGGCCGACATGATGTTGACCCACCACCCCAGGGGCACAATTGTAGTGCCTGTGCAGGCCTCTGGGGCAGTGGAGTTAATTGCCCGTCGTCACGATGGCCATGTGATTCGCACCAAAGCCAATCCTACGGCCCTTATGCAGGCCTGCCAGGCCAACCCAAACGTGATTTTGGGCGGCAGTGGCGATATGGGCTTTATTTTTCCCGATCTTCACCCTGGCTTCGATGCCATGTTCTGTATTGCCAAGCTGATCGAGATGCTGACTCTGCAAGGGCGATCCCTGGGGCAAATCTGGGCTGATTTACCGCGGATGGCACACCGGGTCCAAACCCTGCGTTGTCCCTGGGCTGTGAAAGGGGCTTTAATGCGCTATCTGGTAGAAGAAACTCCCCCGGACCGCCTGGAACTGATTGACGGCGTTAAGATCTTAGGAGACTATCCGGATGACTGGGTTCTAGTCCTGCCCGATGCCGGCGAGCCCCTGGTGCATTTGGTCGTCAACAGTCAGCATCGTGACTGGCTCGATGAAAACCTGGCCAAGTATCAGGCTCAGGTGCTGAACTTTATTGAACACGAAACGGGAAGGAAGGAGCGTACCCCCCTATGAACAACTGCATGTTACTCGCCGAAATTGTGCAGGCCCCCCAGTTGCGTTACACCTCCGATAATCAAACTCCGGTGGCCGAGTTTGTGGTGCAGTTCCCAGGGCTCAAAGAAGGGGATGGGGCGGCCCAGATGAAGGTGGTAGGCTGGGGTAATCTGGCCCAGGAGATTCAGGCCCACTACCAGGCGGGGCAGCGGGTACTCCTGGAGGGGCGCCTAGCCATGAACGTGGTCGACCGCCCGGAGGGCTTCAAGGAAAAGCAGGTGGAAATGACTGTCCAGCGGATCTACGACGCGGGCTCCTTAGGCAGCATGACCATGAGCCCGCCACCCTCCATGCCCCAACCTAGCGCTACGGCTCGCCCTAGCTCGCCAGCAGCCCCGGCCCCGGTCACCCTGGCCGAACCAGAGGCCAACCCCAACTACGATGACATCCCCTTTTAGCCTTACCCCAGCCTGTTGCTATGCCTAACCGCCCCGCTTCCATTGAAAAAATTGTCAGTCGGTTTCAGCAAGTTTCTGACCCTAAGCGCCGCTACGAGCAGTTACTCTGGTTTGCCAAAAAGCTGGACCCCTTTCCTGAAGACCAGAAAATTCCCGAAAACAAAGTCCAGGGCTGCGTCTCCCAGGTGTTTGTCATTGCTGATCTAGAAGCTGGCAAGGTGATTTACCAGGCCGACTCCGATGCTCAAATCACCAAAGGCTTGGTGGCTCTGCTGATCAAGGGGTTAAATGGTCTCACTCCCCAGGAAATTGTCGATCTGAGCCCGGACTTTATCAAAGACACCCAACTGGATGTCAGTCTCACCCCCTCCCGGGCCAATGGTTTCTACAACATCTTCAAGAAAATGCAACACCTAGCCGCTAATCTGATGGCTTCCGAAGGGGCTAGGGCGAGCACCTAACACCTGTACTGGCGACCTTGAGGAATCCATGAAGGATCGATGCTGCGGGCGGCGGTGGCCTCCCCATAACAGCCAGGCTGGAGAAAGGGTTCAGGGTTTGCCTAGGGTCTGGGTTTTTTCCATGAGACTGGTGGCCATCACAATAGCGTTAGAAATCAAAATTTGCTCCTGTTGACCGCGCCCTTCCTCATCGCTGACCGTAGCGTAAATGTGGGGGTTGGCTAACATCCCAGCCAGCAGTTGGGTCGCGATGGCTCTGATTTCTTGGGCTTGGTCGCTCATGGTTACTTGCTTTGCTCAGGTCCATTGCCATTCTACAGGCCCTAGGGACGGGGGCGAAAACCCCTCACCCAGCCTAACCACAGCAGCAGCACGATGGAGGCGATGGTGGCGGTGCCCCAGATGGCGGGGATAGTGCTGTGCCGCAGGGCGATCGCGCCAAAGGCCCAGATAAAGACCAGGGTAAAGGTCACATCTCGCCGCTCCGCCACTACAATCATGATCGCCGTCCAGGACACCGGATCGAGGCCCCACTCCGCCCAGCCCCTGGCATAGAGGGCCGAGGCCACATTCACAATAGTGGCGACGGCGATCCACCCCAGGTAGAGGCTAAAGGGAATATGGGCCATCCAGCGCTGGCGACGGGGCACTCGGCGGCGGCCAATCTGCAGGGTCAGATAAATACCGATTAAGGGCAGCAAAATGCCCGCCATGGCCAGAACTGACCAGCCAAACCGTTGCAGAGTAAAAAGAAAAATCCAGATCACCTGGGCCCCGCAGGCCACAATCAAGAGTCGATTAACCCGCTGAATGTTGGCTTGCCGCCGTCGCCCTGGATGAAATTGGTAGAGGCCATAGGCTATCAGCCCCAAGTAGATCGCCCCCCAAATCACGAAGGCGTAGTTGGCGGGGGTGATCAGCACCCCAGCTAGCTGCGTATTAGCGATTTCACCAACATTTTGCCCCCCCGGCGGGAACAGGTTAGACAGCGTGTTGATCACGATGGTGGCGGCAATGGCGATAACGGTGGCGATCGCCAGACCCAGACCAGACCGGGCCGAAGAGGGGGAGGTGTCCATAGGGTTGCACAGGGAAGGTGTCCCTATCCTGCCACGATTAGGGAGCCACGATGACCAGGTTATCTCGGTGAACCACCGTATCGGCGCCTACGTACCCTAAAATGCTGGGAATTTCCTCCGACCGCCGTCCCAAAATACGCTTCAGATCCTGGTCGCTGTAGTTGACGATGCCCCGGGCAATCTCCTGACCTTCCCGGGTGCAGAGTTGTACCGCCTCCTGGGGTTGAAATTGGCCCTTAATCTCTGTGATGCCAGCCGCCAAAAGCGACTTGCCCCCCCTCAAAATCGCCTGGGCGGCTCCCTCATCCAGGTACAGCCGCCCCACCGGAGGCAGGCTAGAGGCAATCCAGCGTTTGCGACCCCGGCTGGGCTTAGGCAGCGGGGCAAACTGGGTACCCACGGCCTCACCCTGGAGCACCTTGAGAATATTGCCCGGTTGACGACCCTCGGTAATGACCGTGCGCACCCCCGCTGCCGCGGCAATTTGGGCCGCTTCCAGCTTAGTCAGCATCCCTCCCGTGCCCCAGGCTGACCCCTGCCCTCCCGCCACGGCTTTTAGGGTCCTCAGGGTTTCCGGATTATCAATGAAATGAATGGGCTCGGCATTGGGGTTATGGCGAGGGTCGGCGGAATAGAGCCGATCCACATCGGTGAGCAAAAACAACCAGTCGGCCCCAATCAGGCTGGCCACCAGGGCCGAGAGGGTATCATTATCGCCAAACTTGAGTTCTTCTACGGCCACGGTGTCATTTTCATTGACGATGGGAATGACCCCCAGTTTGAGCAGTTGGCGAAAGGTGCGGTAGCTGTTGACGTAGCGCGATCGCTGGGCTAAATCACTGCGGGTGAGTAACACCTGGGCAATGGGCTGGTTCAAGGCCGAAAACAAATCGTCGTAAATGCGCATCAGCCGTCCCTGGCCTACCGCCGCCACCGCCTGCTTCATCGCTAGGGTTTTAGGGCGCTCACCCAGGCGCAGACGACGGCACCCAATCCCCACGGCCCCAGAGGAAACTAAAACCACCTGATGCCCCTGGCTGCGCAGGGTGCAGAGGGTCTCCACCAGGTTGGCTACCGTAGACAGGGAAAACTGCCCAAGTCCCGGGCCAGCCAAACTGGAGGTTCCAATTTTAATCACCAGGGTGCGGGCCGAACTCACCGGGTTACCCCATTGCTGTCCTAGGTCAATTTAAAATAATTAGGTGCCAGTTGCACCGCAACTAGCACCCCAATGAGACTTATTAAACGGAAAGGTCTTTATTGAGCGTGACCTTTATTTATCTTTCTCAATTATCCAGAGGTTGGGCAGGTAGCGGTCAAACTATAATTTTTTCTTTATGTTTCTCAAGGTGAAGTTAATCCTGGCTCCGTAACGCTTAGTCATAGTTCGTTACAAATTGCATTGTTTTCTGGATCAGCGGTAGCGGGGTAACGGTGGCGGGCTCTGGTGGGATGGCCCGAACTAATGATTGGACGAGGAATCACGCAGCGAGCAGGTCAAGGTTACTCCCAAGGACTGGGAGAGTGATACCTCGAGCAAACGCAGGGGCGATTGAGCCCCGGCCGAGGCCGTCAGCCTAGGCATCGGCTCAACCAGAATGGTAAAGAGGCCCAGACGGTTGCCCGCGAGAATATCAGTAAATAGGCGATCTCCCACCATGGCCACCTGGGCCGCTGGCAGAGCCATGGCTTGCAGAGCCTGCTTAAGTTTACGGCGAGAAGGTTTACCGGCACTGGTCAGGTAGGGCACCTTGAATTCATCGGCAATGCGGCGAATGCGAGGGACGTTGACGTTATTACTCACCAGCCAGACTTGCCCCACGGCCTTCATGGCGACCATCCAGTCGGCCAAATCCGGGTCGCTCTCCGCCTGGCTAAAGGGCACCAGGGTATCATCCACGTCTAAGATTAGCCCCCGGAGGTGATAGCGTCTCAACAGTTCGGGGGTAAGGTCTAGGACGCTGCCCCCAAGGACAAGATCGGGCTGTAACAGGCGGGCTAACACCATCGAATTAATTGTTAAAGGTCTCTCGAATGGCATTTTTGGCTGCTTCGTGCTCGTCTAGGGTGCGGCTAAACACGTGGGTACCATCATAACGAGCCACAAAAAAGAGGTAGTCCGTGGCCTCAGGGGTCAGGGTAGCCACCAGACTGGCTCGGCCGGGGCTGGCAATGGGCGTCGGCGGCAACCCGGGGTTGATATAGGTATTGTAGGGGGAAGGGGTACCCACCTGGGCCCAGGTGAGCGGTTGCTCTGGGGTTTGAGTAATACCCAGGCCATACTCCACGGTGGGATCGGCCCCCAGGGGAATATTTTGTCGCAGACGATTAGTAAACACCCCGGCAATCACCCCTCGTTCATCGGGAATCACCGCTTCCTTTTCCACAATGCTGCTGAGGGTGACCCAGTCTAATAGGGACAGCTCGGTGGCGTTGGGTTGGTAAAGGGGCAGCGCAATCGCCTCAAACTGCTTGAGCATGGCATCCCGTACTGCGGTGGCGGTGAGTCCGTCCGCCGGAATCTGGTAGGTATCGGGAAATAAAAACCCTTCTAAATGGGGAATCCCCTCGGGCAACCAAGGATAGCGCTGGCGGGGAATTTGCTCCGTAACGGCTAGAAATTCCGAGGCCGGGAAAAACCCCTGCTGCTCAAAGTAGGTCGCCATTTGCCGGCGGTTCCAGCCCTCGGGAATCGTAAAGGAGGTCTGGATTACCTGACCGGTCCAAATCTTCTCAGCGATGTCCGCCATGGAACTGGTCGGCGACAGGGCATAGGTGCCCGCTTGAAACCCCTGCCCAGGGGCCTGTCGGGCCTGCCAGCGAGACCACAGTTTCCAGGCCAAAGCGGAGCGAATCAGACCTGCGGCTTCCAAATCTTGGCCGATCTCCTGGCCGGAGGTACCAGGGGGAATTTGAATCTGCACGGTCTGGTCGGTGGTTGGTTCGCCCTGGGCCACGGGGCCCGTGGCCCAACTCCACCAGGCCCAACCCTGCCACGCCGCTAGACCAGTAGCCAGGGGCACTACCACTCCTAAGAACCCCCAGCGAACCCATTGTGAACCTTTAGCCATAACCCAGATTGATAGGTAATTTCTCCGTGCCTATTGTAGAAGCAGTTTTTGCATCTAGGTCTGACGGCACGGTGAGAATTGATTCAGACTGCAACGGTGCTATTCCAGCAAATCAAAGAGCTTTTCCTCGAGCCCCCCGCGAATCGCCTGAAATTCCTCGGGGGTTACCACCTCCAGGGTTCCCTGAGGACCCCGATGGGCAAAAATCAAAAGGGGCTCTAGGGGGGTGCAGAGGGTATATTCTTCGTCATCGTAGAAGCAGGTGGCCAAGATCTGAAATTCCTCGGTCATTGGGGCACCGGTCTCATCCACTTCGTCGAGTTCGAGGGTAAGACAGTTGTCTTCTTCAACCTCCGGTAATTCTCCTGCCGCTGTCAGGGTAATGGCGGACCGTTGCAGGATCAAATTCTGCTCAGCCAGAACCGCCTTAGCGGTGAGAAAAATCTGGTCGATCTCCTCCTCCTCAATGTCCATCAACACTTCCTCGTCGGAGTCATCCTGCTGCCAGACAAAAATTTCAATGGGAGAATCAATCGGCAGCAGCAAAAAATATTCTTCATTGTTGAGTTCGAATCGCTGTTCTACTTGGCAGGGTAAGAACCGACCGGCTTCATCGCTGAGGACTACTGCTGATTCTTCAAAGGATTGGGATGCGTCCGCCATGGAGGCTACTCTTCTTTCGCTTTTCGCTGCTGAGGGGGTATTCCGGTATCCGTTTTATCAGAATATCCCATCCTGCTCCGTCCTTCGCCGTTCATCTAGCCAGCGTTGTAAGATAATTGCCGCCGCCTTGCGATCCACCAAGCCTTTGTCCTGCCGCAGGGAACCACCCTGGTCTCGAATCAGGGCTTCTGCTTCTAGGGAAGTCAGGCGCTCGTCCACGTAGATCACTGGTCGCTGCAGAGCCTGGGCTAAACGATGGGCCAACCGCCTCACCTGCTTGGCCTGAAAGCCTTCTTCCCCAGCCATGGTGAGGGGCAAACCGACCACTAGCACCTCAACCCGGCGTTCTTCAATGAGCTGAGCCAAGACCTCAACGACCTGGGTAAAGGACTGGCGTTCTAGGGTCATCAGCCCGGCTGCCACGAGCCCTGTGCGATCGCAGCCGGCTATGCCAATGCGTTTGCGACCAATATCCAGGCCCAGGGCAGAAACTTCAGCAGCCAAGGAACCACGCTCCTGGTTGAATGGTAAGAACAACCCTAGGGCTTGTCCTGGCCATGAGCGGACTTCAAGGCCGAAGTCCTGAGGCCTTTCAGAGGGCGCGATGGCGATGCTGGCCCCGACTCTGAGGACCAAGTCATCCGGCCCGGCAGGGGTTTGCTCGCGGGTTGTAAGCCCGTGAGCACATCGGAAAGTTGCAGCCCTTCCAGGGAAAGGGGTTTAGCTTCGCGCACCTTATGCCAGACCGAGCGAGACATGAGCAGGGTGTGGGATTCAGGCACCGCCTGCATTTGGGTCAGGCATTCTTCCCGTTCCGGTTGATAATCTAGGGAGGTCAGTTGCAGGGGTTGGGCTGGGAACGGCTGTAGAATTTTGGCCATCTGAATAATCAACTCAGGGTAGAGCCAGGTATAGGCTGGATGCACGGTCAAGTCAGCTTTGTGGGGTTGTCGGCCATCCCTGGAAATGGTCAGTTCAAAGTGACCGATCGCAGCCTTACGCTGCTGTTCAAACACGTAGGCACTCACGGTTTCCACTTGGTTAACTAGGCGATCCACAGTAGCGCTAGCCGTATTGATCAGACTGACCCTAAAGTCCTGTATCTGGTGATCAAAGACCTGACGCACTAAGGGCGGCATGGAAGCCGTACTCAGTTGATACAGGAGCTGGGCATCGGCGTTGCTAACCGGCAAGAGATTGGGCAGATCGGGCTCCCGCTGGGCCAGAGTAGCAATTTGTGCCGGTAGTAGAGACCAATAGGTCATTTGGGCCAGGGGCTGAAAGCCGTTGAACCGGTAGAGGGCGAGAGCGGTTTTGTGCTCAATATCCACCTCTAACATCCAGGTGCGGGCTTCCCACACGGCTTCAAAACAATGGCGCAGCAATCGGGAACCAATATCCATATAGCCGGTGATCATCAGCTTGGCGGCTAGGGCCCGGTTCACCACGACCTGTTCGACTTGCCAGGTAGTGCGGGTGCGGTTAAAGGGAGCGACCTGAATCAACCCCACCAGACAGCCTTCTCGCTCGGCCACAAAGATAAGTGGGCCAGGGGCGCCGGGACGAGGCAACCAGTTCAAGAGTTTTAGCGGAGCGTACCATCGCCGTTGAAATGCTAGCCAGGATACAACCTGAGCCGACGAAAGACTGTCATCGCCGGATTCTAAGTCCTCGGGTTGCCACTGCTTTAAATCGTCCAGATCGCGATACTGCAGGGGGCGCACTACCAGCAGCGGGCTATTAGAGGTGACGCGCGCCATAGGCTAAAAACTTAAATAGTCCTGCCGCCATCTTAGCCGGTTTTCTCAAATTCCACATCCCGATCCGGATGGGGACGGCCAGGGCCCAGGCGGGGAGGTCACTGGCGAAATCCACGATAGCGACCTGGGGAAACCCCGGGGGAGCTATCCCAAGATTTCTAGGTCCTAAACGTTTACAAAACTTATAATCTGAGGCAGGATTGCAACATCGGCTTAACTTATTTTTTTGATTTCAGTCGCCCAGATGAACTATATCAGTCTGATTGGCGATTGGCCTAGTGTTTTGGCAAGCGGTACCGAGGATTCACCATGAGATACCTAGTCACTCTTGAGCGGTTCTGTCTTTACGGCCATTTGATTGCCATGGCCTTTGGATTAGCAGGGTTACTCTGGGTGGTTCCTCATCCTGAGGTACTGGCCTACTTGCCTGCGGGGTCTACTCTTTTCCAATGGAGTATGGCCGGTGGTGGAGTGGGTTACATCCTGTTAGGGGCATTGGCGGTGGCGCTCTACGGCTATCGCACCCTAGGACTGAAGGCGGTTGTCACCTTTGCGATCGCGGCGATTGGCATTTCCCTATCCAGTGAATTGCTGGGCACCAGCACGGGATTTCCCTTTGGCCATTACAGCTACCTGAACGGGCTGGGGTACAAAATCGCTGGTTTGGTGCCTTTCACGATTCCACTGTCCTGGTTTTATCTGGGATTGTCCGCCTTTTTACTGGCCCGTAGTGGCCTCGGTGCTCTCGGGTCAACCGGTGCGGCCCAGGGTCATCGTGGGCTGCGCCCTTTGGGGGCGGTGGTGTTGGGCTCAGTTTTACTGACCTCATGGGATTTTGTCCTCGATCCAGCCATGAGTCAAACCGCCTTACCCTTTTGGTACTGGCATCAACCGGGGGCTTTCTTTGGCATGCCCTATCAAAACTTTGCTGGCTGGCTGGGCACCGGCATCGTCTTCATGGCAGTAGGTTTAAGCCTGTGGCGGGGGGTGGGGGTACAGCTACCGGCTCGTCTGTCGGTGACGGTACCCCTAGTGGTTTATTTGGCCAACTTTACCTTTGCTACGGTGATGAGCTTGGCCGCGGGTTTCTACCTGCCCATTGTCATGGGGATGGTGACAGGTATGATACCGGCCATCCTGTGTTGGCGATTCGCAATCCAACAAGACTCGTCTTGGCAGGCGCAGCCATCAACCGGAACCACTCAGGCCCTGGCCGCAACCGTGACGGCGGCCAAGGTGATGGTTAAGTAGCGTCCAGGACATGATTTTGCTGGCTTCGTCCTGGTTGACTTTTCCTTGGCTGAGTGCCCTAGCGATGATTGTGCTGACCCTGCAGTTGCCGATGGTGGCGGTACTGCTGGCTAGGCTCATGGTCGGCCCTTACCGTAAGCCGCCTCTGACTGCTCAAGCAACGACCCTGGATCAGCTGGGTTCAGTTTCGGTAGTCGTACCCACCCTGAATGAGGTGCAACGGCTAGGGCCCTGTTTGGCAGGGCTGACCCGCCAAGGCTATGAGCTGAGAGAGGTGCTGGTGGTGGATAGCCATTCCACCGATGGCACCCCAGCGTTAGTGGCCACCTATCAACAGCAGGATCCCCGCATTCGCCTTTTAACGGATGACCCCTTGCCCGCGGGTTGGGTAGGGCGGCCCTGGGCTCTCGACTATGGCTTTCGCCAGAGCTCTCCGGCTAGTACCTGGATCCTAGGTCTTGATGCGGACACCCAGCCTCAACCTGGCTTAGTGGCCGCCCTAGCGCAGGCCCTAAATCAGGAAGGCTATGACCTGGTTTCCCTGGCTCCTCGGTTCATCCTCAAAGGGGTTGGGGAATTCTGGCTGCAACCGGCCCTGCTCATGACCCTGGTCTATCGCTTTGGCCCAGCCGGGGCACCGTTCACCGCTCCTCAACGGGTCATGGCCAATGGTCAATGCTTAATGGTACGGCGATCGCTGCTTGAGCAACTCGATGGCTACTGGGCGGCGCGCGCTTCCTTTTGCGACGATGTCACCCTGGCCCGCTATGCAGCCACCCAGGGGGCTAAGGTGGGCTTCTGGGATGGCACCCATCTGATTAGCGTCCGTATGTATGAGGGGGTGGGGGAAACCTGGCGAGAGTGGGGGCGTTCCCTGGACTTGAAGGATGCTGCCTCGCCTTCCCAGCTCTGGTGGGACTGGGCATTTTTGGCCCTGGTGCAGGGGCTACCCTGGCTTTTGACGCCCCTGCTGCTGGGGCTCAAGAGTTGGCATGTAGTCCCCTGGTCATGGCCCTTGCAGGTCTGGCTAGGGGTCAATGGCCTACTGCTGCTGATTCGTCTGGGTATGCAAGCGGCCGTGGCCCCCGCCTACCACCTAGGAAGGGCTGAAGGGGCTTGGGCCTTTTGGCTATCGCCCCTGGCGGACCTAGCCGCAGTGGTGCGCATTGGCCTCTCCTCCTGGCGACGGCCTACCCAATGGCGGGGGCGCTACTACCCTCCCCATCAGCCCCAGACCTCCATTGAGTAAAGGGGTGACGGGCCAGGTTGGCATTCAGATAACGGGGGTCGTGGGTGACCTCTAGACCCACCCAGGTCGGTAAGGCAATGACCTGACTGGGAGACGCCAGCTCAACCTCGGCGATGATCAGACCTTGGTTAACCCCCAGGAATTCATCAATTTCCCAAACCACCTCGCCGGCGGGAATCCGGTAGCGATACTTTTCAATGAGGGGCGGTTCACAGAGGGTGGCCAAGATGGTTTCTGCATCTCCCAGGGGAATGGGATACTCAAACTCTGGCCGAACCAAACCCACGGCGGGGCCTTTTAGGGTTAGATAACCCTGTTCACCGACCACCCGTACTCGCACGGTGCGGGCATTGCGGGTGGGGATGTAGCCCTGGCGGATGGGGAGGGCGGTGGCACCGGGTCGCCAGGTTTCGTTAACCACGAGGAACTTACGTTCAATTTCCTGGGCCATGGAGGGCGTCCGTAGGAGTTAGAGCTGGTGCAGATAGAGAAAGGCTTCCACGGCCTTGGCGTCGGGCTGGGCAGCCATCGCCCCCGCCTGGGTGGTGGTGAGGGCACCGGCGGCACTGGCATACTGCACCGCTGCCCGTAGTTGATCTAGATCCTTTAAGAGAGGCCGTCCCTGCCGAACCAGTTGATGGATAAAGGCGGCCAGAAAGCTATCCCCTGCTCCGGTAGTATCCTCGCAGTCCACGGCAAAGGCGGGAACCTGACCCTGCCAGGTGGGGGTAGCATACTGGCAACCAGCGGCCCCGGCAGTTACCAAAACCAGTTTAGCCCGGGGGAGAGCCCGTTGAATGGCCTCAGCTTCTGGGGTTTGAAACAGCCACTGCGCTTCCGCCTGATTTAACTTGAGGATATCGACCTGATCCAGCCATCGCCTAATCTGACTTGGGGCTAACTCGGGCTGGGGCCAAAATTGCGGTCGCCAGTTGAGATCGACCACGGTGGCCAGTCCATACTGTTGGGCCCACTGCATAGCTTTGGCCATGCTCGCTTGCAGCTTCGGATAGGCCAGCCCCAGGGTGCCCATCACCAGATAGTCGGCAGCAGCAAACCAGTGGGGAGAAATTTGCTCCGGATCGAGTTGGGCATCCGCAAAGCCGGTTGGATCGGCCTGACTAAACCCTACGAAGGAGCGTTCCCCCTGGGCATCGCGACGGACCAATACAACCCGGGTAGGGGCTGCGGCCGATCGCTGCAAGCCCTCACAGTTCACCCCAGCCTGGCTAAGGGTTTGGGCCAAGCGATCGCCCTGGGCATCTGGGCCGACACAACCGATAAACCCCACTGGGGTTCCCAACTTAGCTAGGGCGGTAGCGACGTTAGCTGGTGCTCCCCCTGGGTAGTCCACCCAAAAGGGAACTTGGGGATGATCGCCATCGTAGCGGTCAAAAATTCGATCAATCAGACATTCACCTAAACAGATGACCGTTGGGGGCATGGCATTTGAAGGTGGGAGAAACGGCCATGGTATGGGTCAAAGCCTGGGGACTAGCCTAGGTTCCAACCGACCGGCTTCAGAATACCCGGCGGAGGACGTAGTCGGCAATATCGTGCAGGGCCTGGCGGGCCGCCGAGGGGGGGAGCACCTGGAGGCTTTCCACCGCAGCTTTGGCTTGGGTCGCTGCCAGATCCCGCGATCGCTGAATCCCAGCGCTTTGGTGAACCAGGTCAATAGCCTGATCAAAATCGCCAGTTTCCGCGAACTCTCGCTCAATCAGGGTGGCCAAAAAGGGATGTTCCATCATGGCATAGAGCACCGGTGCGGTTAAATTCCCACTCTTTAGATCTGAGCCGGCGGGTTTGCCCAGCACCTCATCGGAACTTGTAAAGTCTAGAATATCGTCCACAATTTGAAAGGCCAAGCCCAGGTGACGGCCGTAGGCGTAGAGCTGATGAATGGCCGTCTCCGAGAGTTCACTCAATACCCCCACGGCCTTGGCGCTATTGGCTAGCAGGGAAGCCGTCTTAAAATAGCTTTTCTCCAGGTAAGCCTCAATGGACAGATTGGTATCGAAGCGATTGAGACCCTGCTGAATTTCTCCCTCAGCCAAGTCCATAATCACCTGAGAGAGCAACTTAACCACCCTGAGATTGTCTAAATTGGCCAGATACCAGGACGACTGGGCAAACAGGAAGTCTCCCGCCAAAACCGCTATCCGGTTGCCAAAACTGCTGTGAACCGTGGGTACGCCGCGGCGCACACTGGCTTCGTCCACCACATCATCGTGGACTAGACTAGCCGTGTGAATCATCTCCGTAATTTCGGCTAGCCGCCGGTGTTTGGCGGGAATTTCCTGATCGATTAGGGTGGCCTTAGCCAAAAGCAGCACAATGGCAGGACGAATCCGTTTGCCCCTAGCCCCAAACAGATGCTCAGCCGCAGCCGACAAAATGGGATGCCGGGTTCCTATTAAACCCTTCAAGTTCTGGGTTAATAGGTCAAGATCGGTCTCAACCGGCGCAAAAAGAGAAGTTACTGAAGTCATGGACGACCGACAGAAGCGGGGAAAGTTACGAATTTTTACATAGCCTATCGTTATTCTAAGCTAACCCCAGAATAACTGACGGTAAATGGCCAGCATTTAGGCCCAGGGGCTAAGGGGCGGATGCGGTCCCTCAAAAGAGGCCGGAAACCATTGAAATAAGAGTTTTTTAGACTTCGTTCAGGGGCTTCTCCCCGGTCGTTCAGCCGATGATGGGGGCCTTCAGTAGCAGCCAAAATCACCCGGGGTAGAAGGGCCAAATTCCTTTCCCAGTAAGAAAGCCCCGTGTTACTATCAAAAACAAGAGCTTTATTAATAGCAGTCAAGGTTTCTCAATCTTCCGCAAGGTAGATTTTGGCTGTCCTAGTTCCTGGGCGTGACCCCATAGGCTGTTTGATTTCAGTCCCTGTCCTTTAACCCTGAGCCTTGAGCCTTGAGGGTTGAATAGGTAACGAGGGCGACTGATTTCTCCAGAGGTGAGTGATTTCTCCAGAGGCGAGTGATTTCTCCAGAGGCGAGGAATCAGCCCTTTGGGTTACCCCGTGCTGACCGATCTACCCTATCCACCGGGTTTGTTGACTTTGCTTCTCCCTACTACCCTGCCCATGCCATGGCCACCAACTCTACGCTAATTATTCCTATTCTGGCTATTGCCTACCTAATTCTGGTTTATGGTGCCCTGTGGTGGTGGTCTAAACGCTCCACTCGCTCCACCCGCACCTGATGGTAAAGGCTAAGAGAGTTATCGGGAGTGACCTGAGTCATCCTCCTCGCCCCACAGTTCCATGGCATCCACATCAATGGTTGGAATCTGATCATCCTGTAGGTTTCGACCAGAGGGCAATCCGGCCGTAACGTCAGTAACCGTTTCCCGCAGTTGACTGCGCAGCCGTCGCGTGCGCTTTTTCACCTGGCCTAGCCAATGATTCACCTGGGCCTGGGTCTGACGTTGTAGATTTTGGCGGCGTTGCTCAAATTGGTCGGCCACCTGCTCGCGGGCCTGACGGCTAGTTTCTACGGCGGTTTGCCAGCCGCGTCTAGGGTCGGGCAGGCGATCGAGGGGCAATTGATCCAGGGGCCCCCTTGATGCAACTGAAGGGGTCGGTGATGGCGTACCAGCGACTAGCAGCACGACCCCAGGAAGTTGACTGGTGGCCATCATCATGCGGCGACGGCCCATACTGACAATGGCGAGGGGGGCGAGGGCGTAGAGCCCAACGTCTAGGGAACCGGCCGGAGTCGCAACGAAGTGATATTGAAGAATGTTGCCCGTGGCCGGATCAAAGCGGAAGTCTGTCACCTGGCCAAGGCGATCGCCGTGGTCCGACCACAGTTCGATGTCCCCAAACACCCAACTCTCTTGGGATAGCACATCCCCGTCGCTAGGTTGCCTTCCGGCTTTAATCATCACCCCATCTTGGCCAATGGCAGCTACCTGAGACCAGAGAAATCGGTGGCTGGGACGTCCTAGAAGGCCACCGCCGCTGCCAATTCCCCTGACCTGATGGGTACGGCCATTCACCCAAACCTCCGTAATCGGGCCGTACTCCTCTGCCGTGTCTACATTAAGAGCTAGGCGCTTCAGTAAGTCGCTTTTCAGCATAGGTTGGGAATCCGTTGCCGCCATCCTCATTCTCCCTGCTCAAACTGTGCTGCCCGACCCGGCTTGGAATCGGGGTTAGCCCTGCCGGAGACCCCGGAGGGCTTAACACTTTTCCAGTTGATCCTGCCGTAACCAAATATTGGGGGTGGGTACATGGCCAAACTTTACCAAGGCGTACTCATCGTTTAAGTCGACGATCTCACCCTGGGTTTCAAAGAGATAAGGAGGGAAGCGAGGGTCGCTAGCCTGGGCTTCCAAGCTACTTTCTAGTTTTTCGCGCACCGCCCGCACTAAATCACCCCGCTTTAGAGCCACAGCCATAGTCTTTTTTCACTCCTAAAGGTTGGTTGCCTATGCTCCTGATTGTACGGCGCCAGGGTGCCCGTGGTGTGGCCCTAGGGCTGGCAACGAGGACAATAGTGGGCAGACCGCCCCGCCAGTTTCAATCGTCGAATGGGCGTCTGGCAAACTCGACAGGGCCGCCCTGCACGGTCATAGACCCAGGCTACCCCGCCATAGTTGCCGTTGACGCCGTAGATATCTCGATAGTCGCTGAAGGTAGTGCCGCCAGACTCAATGCTGGTGGTCAGCACCTTTAGAATGGCACCGTGGAGTCTGGTGAGCCGTTGCCCCCCCAGCCGGGAAGCGGGAGTAGTCGGGCGAATACCGCTCAAAAATAGGGCCTCATCGGCATAGATATTCCCGATACCAGCAACCAAAGCCTGATCCAGTAAGGCATTCTTAATCGGCCGTTGACTGCGGCTCAGCTGTTGACGCAGATAGGCGGGTGAAAAGTCCCCATCAAAGGGTTCTGGGCCTAGGGCTTGCAGGCCCGTGATGACCGTTGCCGGCGGCTGGCCGGGGGGCACCCACCAGAGGCGGCCAAAGGTGCGTTGATCAACGAAGCGTAGTTCTTGATCGCCCTGGAAAAACAATCGCACTCGGCAATGGGGCGATAGGGGCGTATCAGGCTTCAGCCAAAGCAGTTGGCCCGTCATCCGCAGATGTACCCCCAAATATCCGGCGGGGGCATCGGCCCCCCGCACCAGTTCACCTAATAGGTACTTGCCTCGCCGCTGCCAACGGTCTAGCCGAGCACCGGCTAACCCCTCCCAAAAATCCTGCAATTGGTTTGGGAAGGCCACACTGCGGGCTAACAAAACCTCGCCTCCCTCGATGGCCCGATTTAGGGTAACTCGATTGAGACCTCGACGTACAGTTTCAACCTCAGGCAGTTCTGGCACCGGAATTTAAAGGAAACAAACACCAGCCCCCATTAAACCTGAAAAACCCCGTTGCACGAGTTCCAAACCATCATAGTCCATGGGCTATGCATCGGTCTGGGTCAATGAGCAACAGGGTCGCAGGCATGGGCGCTCCGGAGTTGTACCGTGAAGGTCACACTCCTGCACCTCAGGTTATTTACCCCGGGGGGCTTCTACTTCTTCTAACTCAGACAGGGCAAAGTTATTGGTGTTGATACCGGAGTAATTCACTTTGTCAAAGCGAACTACCACAGGATACTTAATCCCGCTTTGGTCGACCGTAGCCACCGTGCCAACTTCCCGATACCAGTAGGACTCTGGGCGAAGTATCCGAACTACAGAACCGCGTTGAACCATGAATAACTCCCTCTTGAAAATCGATTATTAATGACCAACTATTCAGTCCTAGCGACTTGAGCAACAACCCTAGAGGTTAGCCGTGGGGCTAGAACCTGCATAGCGCTGGCCTTCCATGTCCTTCAGATTACTACGTCCGCAAGGACCGCGTGGTAGGAGAGGGTTTAAGTTTTATTGCAAGGAACGTCTGGGATCCCAGACTTTGGACAAAGAGGACGGACCGCGATCGCCTCTGCTCTAGGGGGAATCGAGGGGCTACACCCCTAGAGGTGGGGCCAATAACTGCCCATATAATAAGGAGCCAGCCCTGCGGCTAGCTCCTGAACCAGCAAAAACCTGAAAATCGATTGATTTTAGAGCTTAGCGAGTGGCTGTGCCCACAGAAGCATCCTCATCCTCCCCCAGTAAAACCCGAAGGCTAGGAAACAGGAAATGATTCTCCTCAACATACTGGGCACCAAACAACCCCTTCTCGGCCCAAAAATACCGGTCAGTGGTGTGCTCGTTACGCTTAACCAGCAGCAATGCCGGAGGAGCGATGCCCTCAGAATGAATGAAGTTACGAGCAGCGGTCACAGGCTTTTCATTGCCACTCTCGATACTATACTGAGGAACAGCCTCCAAAATTCGGCGTCCTTCCAATCGACGACGGCTTTTGCGCTTGCGTCTCCTTGCCAAGTTACCTACCTCCCTAATGTGTAGATATTTGGATGTAGTTTTGGTTACAAATTAATGAACCAGGCCAAGTATATCGGCTAAAAATAAGAAATTCAACTTCTCTTAACGAATGGGATCAAAGGACTGAAACCTTTGACTGGCAAGGCTTGAGAGGCTTTTGGTCAGGATCGGCCTGAACAGAACTGTTAAAATTTTGACAAAACTTTAATTTTTCTCTCGTCATACTTCTATGCTGGGCTGAAAACATGCCGGTTGCCAGTTCCGAGTTTATTGCTCTATGCCAGGCCCAGATTCTGTTGCTGAGTCAGACCCTGGGGGCTAGCTCAACTGTGATGTACTTGGCCGAGGCATCTAGTGATTCTGCTGAACTATCTCTCGTTCCCCTGGTCGTCTATCCCGAAACGGTCGATCCCTGGTCAGGGTTGACCGAATCCCTCACTCTTTTTGCTGAGCAACTTCCTGAAGAGGTCGCGTCTGAGGCGGCGGGGGTCAGTAGTAACGAGCTTTCCAGCATCCCCAAGCCCGATAGTTACGGGGCCAACATAGGTTTGACCCGGACACGGCGGCACCCTTCCTTGCCCGCGGCGGCGGTTGCTAACTCGGCTGACCAGGACCGTCATCGGCTCAATGAAGCGGCCTCAACCTTGCCGCCCTTGGTTTTGCCTCTGGTACATGAGGGGGTTGCTCTGGGCATGATGGTGAGTACGCGCTCAAGCCCCGATTGGAGTCGAGAGGAGCGGCAACAAGCTGAGCAAGTCGCCAATACCTTAGCTCT
>DVEE01000127.1 GCA_015295885.1 Leptolyngbyaceae cyanobacterium M65_K2018_010 | reverse complement strand
TACGGTGATGACCAACCCCGAAGCGGAGGTAACTGAACCGGTCGCCATTACGGTGCCCCAGCCGCCCGAGCCCACCTCGCCCTACGCCCAGCCCCTGCCCCATGCTCGGGTGGGTAGCATCAGCGGTCTGCTGGAACTCATTCTCGAACAGCCAGAAAACCGGGAGGATTTGCCCCAACTGGCCGACAGCCTGCAGCTAGAGGTCGATGATTTGCTGCCAATTTTAGATGGCGGTGTTGCTGGGGTTTGCGGAGGTAGCCGGCGGCGACGTCACCTTGACGGCCATCGGCCAGCAGTTTGCCAGCGCCACCATTCTAGATAGTAAGGATCTCTTCCGGCAGCAGGTGCTGCAATCGGTGCCGGTGCTTGTCAGCATGTTGCACACCCTGCAACAAAAGGAAAGTGGATCGATGCGGGCGGTCTTCTTCCTGGATTTATGGGAAGAACATTTTCCCCAAGAGGAAGCCGAACGGCAATTTTCAACCGCTGTGGATTGGGGCCGCTATGCCGAGCTGTTTGAGTACGACGCCAGTGAAGACCGACTGTATCTGCCCCAGCCAGAGGGGGCCGCAGCGGTTGACTAGGGAGGTGTCTTGGACCCTCCGCCCGGAGACCCAGCAGGACATCGAGGCGATCCGGCGGTTGCACCTGGCCGCTTTTGCAAACCACCCCTACAGCCGTCAGACCGAGCACCTGATCGTCGCCGCGCTGCGAGAGACTGGAGCCCTGGCGATTTCCCGGGTGGCCGAGGTGGAGGGCGAGGTAGTTGGCCACATTGCCTTTTCTGAGGCCCGCCTAGGAGCCGATGGGCCGGGGTGGTTTCTCCTGGGACCGGTGGCGGTGAGGCCCGATCACCAGGGCCAGGGGGTCGGTCGCGCTTTGATCGAAGCTGGGCTCGCAGAGCTGCATCTAAGGGGGGCGCGGGGCTGCGTTCTGGTCGGGGATCCAGGCTTCTACAACCGTTTCGGGTTCCGGTCTGTGGCCGGGGTGACTTGCCCAGGAGTTCCCAACGAGAACGTCCTGTGTCTACCCCTGGGCGAAGCGCTACCCGCTGGTGAGGTAATCCACCATCCAGCCTTTGAGATCGAGGCTTAGATCCGCTTTAGGTTCACTTTTCAAGGCTGGCATTGAGTTCAGGCCTTAGGCTACTGGTGGGCCCAGCCGACGAGCAATTAGGGGGGCGTTAGGAACTTGTCGCTGCTTAAAATGAATCTAAACTCGGCCACTTACCCATGACTAGAAAGCTCGCCCTAGCCAAGCCCTATCAACCTTTCCTGCTGCGAGTGCTGCATGGTCTTACTGGGCTGTGCCTGATCGCCGCCATTCTGACCGCCTATTGGACCTACGACACCTATGATGGGCGCTGGGGCCGCATTTCCCTGCCTACCTACCAGGCCATTGAAGGTATCCACGGTACCTTCGGGCTGTGGACCTTGCTGATCTTTCCGGCGTTTGTCCTCTATGCCTTCCATCGGGGGCAACGGCGTTTGATTCAGCCTGATTCCTTTGACAAACTGGCTCAGGTGGGCAAACCCATTTGGTGGTACACCCTAAATCGTGGCACCAACACTTTGGCCTTGCTGGCGTTAACCTTTGCCCTGTTCAGCGGCAAGATGATGGACGAAACCTGGCTGCCGCAGGGGGAGTTAACCCATGCTTGGTACTACGCCCACCTGATTTCGTGGGTGGTGATGGTGAGTGCGATCGCCCTGCACCTGCTTATAAATGCCAAAGTAGGCGGCACACCCCTGCTGCTCTCGATGCTGACCTGGCAGTTTCGTGATCAAGATAGCCCCGCCCTCTGGCTAGCCCATCTTTCCCAGTGGTGGTTCGATGTTCGGCAGGGAGCTTGGGCGAGGTGGTTTCAGCCGATGACCATGATGGTCGGCCTGGAAATCGCGATTTTGGTGAGTATTGGAGCGGCATGGCTGATTTCTCTGGTGAAGTAGCCGCTGACTCCCAATCAGGCTGAAATCCTGACCCCAGAACAGACCCGATGGTTGCTCATGGTCCGATGGGTTGCTGGGCGCCAGCTATCGGTGAAGCTGATGGGCATTGGACTACCAACACCTTCCCCGATCATATTCCTTGGGACAAGGGCTTTTCTGAGCCTGCTGGGTAGTCCCGTTCTTCCCCTTAGGGATCAGCGGGAAAATAAAATCCCGGTGGTGATAGGTCGT
>DVEE01000168.1 GCA_015295885.1 Leptolyngbyaceae cyanobacterium M65_K2018_010 | reverse complement strand
TCAGCTTTCAGCAGATCGGCTCCCGGGCGATCGCCTCCCGGGCGGTGGCCGGAGTGTATCACCATACCCTCTTCTTTTCGCTGCCCGGATCTAGCAAAGCCGTCCCGCTAGCCATGGAAGCCCTGATTCTACCGGAACTCCCCCACCTGGTCGGCTTGCTCAGGGGCTAAGGCTCTTCCCCCCGCAACACTGGTTTTACCGGGCCGATACAAACCGCTCCTGGGCGATTGCCCGAAGTCGCTGGATATCTTCTCGCCGGGTCACCGACAGGGGCACGGTGCGCTTGATTTCTTCCAGCAGTAAGGCGGGGCGACTTTCGTAGAGGGCCCGGTAGTGGGCGGTAATCACCGCCTGCTCAAGCTCGGCCCCACTAAACCCTTCCGTAGCACTGACTAAGGTGGGCAGATCGTAGGCGTCAAGGCCTTGGTTGCGGCGCAGCAGATGAATGCGCAGAATATGCTCACGCTCTCCGGCTTCGGGCAAATCGACGAAAAAGATTTCATCAAAGCGTCCCTTCCGCAAGAGTTCTGGGGGAATGGCCGATAGGTCGTTGGCGGTAGCCACCACAAAAATTTCCTGGGATTTTTCCTGCAGCCAGGTGAGGAAGTAGCCAAACAGGCGCCGACTCAGGCCCCCATCGGCTTCACTATGACTTTGACCCATGCTCTTTTCAATCTCATCGATCCAGAGAATACAGGGGGCCATGGTTTCCGCCAGGGTGATCGCCCGACGGAAGTTCTTGTCGGATTCGCCAATGTACTTGTCATACAGCCGACCGGCATCTAGCTTGAGCAGGGGCAGGTTCCACTGGCGGGCAATGGTTTTGGCCGCTAGGGACTTGCCGCACCCCTGGATGCCGACGATCAAAATACCCTTGGGAGCCGGCAGGTTGTATTGGCGGGCCTGGGGCGTAAACCCAATTTTGGCGTAGGCGAGCCACCGCTTCAGCCCCTCAAACCCTCCCAACTGGGCCAGGTTCGTTTCGGGGGGAAAGTAATCCAGCAATCCTTCTTCGTGGATCACCCGGGCCTTACGCTCTTGCACCCGCTGAATATCCTCCCCATTGAGCTTGCCATCGTGGAGTGCCGCGTAGGAAACCACCTTGCGGGTTTGGCTGAGGGTCATACCCTGGAGGGCCTTGACGAGGGCATGAATCTCTTCAGGGGTGAGCTCAACCTTAACCCGGCCCTTGAGCGCCCGCACCACCTCCCCCACCGCCCCGTAGAGTTCCTCGGGTTCGGGCAATTTGAGATCAACGTAAACGGCATCGTGGGCAATCTCTGGCGGCAGGGGATGCCCACTGCCGCTGATCACTAGGGTGGAGCGATTGAGGGAAAATTGCTGGGCCACTTCCCGGAACTGGCGGGCTACCAGGGGATCTTTAAGATGGGGGGCAAAGTCCTTCAGCCAGTAAATCGCCTTAAAGCTGATCTCCTGGATATGACGCAACAGGTCTAGGGGTTCGGCGGTTTTGCCGATCGCCTGCCCTCGCTTGCCCCCCGGCGGTGCGTACTCATTTTGCCAACGGTTTTCTGGGCTCTCCGGCGATCGCATCAGCCCCTGGGCAATGCTCCACTCAAACACCGCTATTTGCATATCCGTGCAGGCTCTATGCATCAGCGCCTGCACCCGCTCTTCCTCCACCGTTTCCATCACAATTACCGGATGAAAGGACATCACCAGGGTTTGGAAGTGCTGCACACTGGCTTTAAACGACATGGCTGACCGCAGAAAACGCTGGGGTTAATGTGCCCGTTTCCTTTTTCAGAGCCCCCATGGGGGATGAGGAGGATTGACTTTGGCGCGAGACTTCGACGAGTTCAGTCGAGTCGCGCTCAGCCGGGCAGAAGATGGCGGGCAGCGGGCGGCGGGCGGTGTCTCCGGCTGATGTCAGGAATTCTTGGCAATGTCAAGGGAATTCCCATTTTGGTATACCACTATTCAAAAAAACTGTTTATTCTGACCTAGGTAACCCCACTGGTTTCTGGGCAGGTTCGGCGGAATGGTCTTTCAATCCTTTCCGAGTCCTGCCACCCCGGGCCTACGGGGCTGAGCTGCCAGCGTTTGGCCTATACCCCCCTTGCCCTACACGGAATAAGGTCTTGATATGGATTGCCGCACCATTCAGTTCAAATACTCTGATACCTTTTCTGAGGCTGACCTGGCCCAGCTGATGCGGTTGTTTCAGACGGCCGCCTTTTGGGCTCAAAACCGTTCCCCGCAAGCGATGGCCACCGCCATCGCCCACAGCTATCCCATTGTCACCGCCTGGGATGGTGAAGCCCTGATTGGTTTTGCCCGGGCTACCTCCGATGGGGTGTTTCGAGCCACCATTTGGGATGTGGTGATTGACCCGGCTTACCAGGGCGGTGGACTGGGGCGCAAAATGGTAGAAACCTTGGTGAGCCACCCCCACATGAGCCGGGTGGAGCGGGTTTACTTGATGACCACCTACCAACAGGGCTTTTACCAGCGCATCGGTTTTGAGGAAAACCCATCCACCACCATGGTGCTTTACAACACTCAGGTCGAGCAGTTGCCGATGTGGGGCCAGACCGAAGAGGTGTACGTGGGATAGGTCAGCCGTGCCTGTCATCCCAGCCCCCTGGCCAGCCCCCGCTTGATTGAGTTTTTTTAGCGCCAGCGGTCAATCCCTTGGTTAACCGGCACAATAGGGAAGGTAAGCGATTCCTTTTAGGCAGGTTGTTCTGTCTCTTTTCATTTCCCCAGGCAAATTCCATGCAGCAAACCCAGGATCTTCATGTTGTTGAGACCCGACCCCTCGTTAGTCCGGCCCTGTTGCACCATGAGTTACCCATGACCGACGAGGCGGCGGTGTTGGTTTCAGAAGCCCGCGATCGCATTCGCCACATTCTCTACAACGAAGACCGTCGCCTGCTGGTTATTGTGGGCCCCTGCTCGGTTCATGATGTGGATGCCGCCTACGAGTACGGCCAAAAGCTAGTGACTCTGCGCCATGAGTTATCGGGCCAGTTAGAAATTCTGATGCGGGTTTACTTTGAAAAACCTCGCACCAACATTGGTTGGAAGGGATTGATTAACGATCCCCATCTGGATGGCAGCTACGACATCAATACGGGGTTGCGGCTAGCCCGTAAGTTGCTGCTGGATTTAGCCCACCTGGGGCTGCCCGCCGCCACCGAACTCCTCGACCCAGTTACCCCCCAATACATTGCCGACGTGATTGCCTGGACCGCGATTGGAGCCCGCACCACGGAAAGCCAAACCCACCGGGAAATGGCCTCCGGTCTTTCCATGCCCATCGGCTTTAAGAACAGCACCGACGGCAGTTTGCCAGCGGCCATGAACGCCATGCTGGCAGCCAGTCAACCCCATCACTTCCTGGGGATTAACCACCATGGGTTGGCCAGCATTGTCACCACCACCGGTAATCCCGACTGCCATCTGGTGTTGCGGGGGGGCAAGCATGGCCCCAACTTCGGCCAGGAGCATGTGGCCAAGGCCGCGGAAGAAATGGCCAAGCTGAAGTTGAACCCGCGTATGATGATCGATTGCAGCCATGCCAACGCCAATAAGGATCACAACCGCCAGGTGCTGGTCTTAGAAGATGTGGCAGCCCAGGTACAAACCGGTTCTCGCCATATTCTGGGGGTAATGATTGAGAGCCACCTCAAGGCTGGCAACCAACCCATTCCCAAGAACCTGCGGGATCTACAGTACGGCCAGAGCATTACCGATGCCTGCGTGGACTTTGATACCACCGCTACCCTGCTGCGACGCTTGGCCAGTGCGGTCGAACCCTCCCTGCAGGTGGCAGTGTGAGGATTGGGGTGGCCGCGGCCCTGCCCTCCCCCCAATCTCCCTGTCCTGTTCCCTATTAACCCCTAGTCCCCTTGTTTTCCCCGGCTGCTGCTACGCCCCTGGGCACCCTCACCGGTATCGGCGTTGGTCCAGGCGATCCCGATCTGATCACGGTCAAGGCCCTGGCCGCCTTGCAACGGGCCACGGTGGTCGCCTATCCCAGAGGACGCCCGGGTCAGGCGGGTTGGGCAGAGCAGATCCTGGGCGATCGCATCGCTCCCCATCAGCGGCGGTTGCCCCTGGACTTTCCCTTTGTGACGGACCCGGCTCAGTTACAGCGGGCCTGGCAGCAGGCGGCGGCCCAGGTGTGGACCCTGCTGGCCCAGGGCCAGGATGTGGTGTTTGCCTGCGAGGGGGACCTGAGCTTTTATGGCACCTTTACCTACCTGGCAGAAGCCCTAGAGCGGGCACATCCAGAGGTGGTCATCCACCGCATCCCCGGGGTTTGCTCGCCGATGGCGGCGGTTAGTGCCCTCGGCATTCCCCTCACCAAGCAGGGGGAAAAATTAGCGGTGTTGCCCGCCCTCTACAGCCTGGCCGATCTGGAACAGACCTTGACCTGGGCGGAAGTGGTGGTGTTGCTCAAGGTCGGTTCTGTCTATGCCCAGGTCTGGCCAGTGTTAAAAAAACACCAGCTTTTACATCGGAGTTGGGTGGTGGTGCGAGCCAGCCAGCCCAACCAGGAAATTTACCGTGACCTGGATCGGTTTCCCCAACTGGATCTGCCCTATTTTTCCCTGATGGTCATACGTTCGGCTTGAAATTCGCTAGGCTAGGTCAGGAACTTGAGCCAGGAAACCTAGTCCTCACCTGGAGAGGCTATTCACCGGGCCTGGATCGCTGTAGGAAAGGCATGAAGTCGCTAAAACCCCTCAAACTCAATCCCGCTGTTTTTAACCGCCTGCCGGCCTTTTTCCGTGACCCCATTGCCCTGGCCGTACTCCTTTCCCTGGGGTTCCATGGCCTATTGTTTGCCGCCGGGCCCTCCTTTTCTAGCTTAAAGGGAGTGGCGGCCGGGGAGGCGGCCGGGGAGGAGGAGCGGCGGGTTCCCCTGATTGAGCTTTCGCCCGAGGAACAGAGCCGTCTGCCGGATTTTTCCAGCTCAGCCTTCGCCTTGACCCCCAGTGATGGGGGCGATTTCATGCCCCTGTTTCCCCCCTTGGCCGATAACCCCAGCAGTCTACCCTTTAGCGCCAGGGGGGGGCTCAGTGCCCTGCCAGAGGTCCCCGTGACTAAACCCCCTAGACCTTCTACCCTGGGCATTAGCCCCTTCCCATCCACCCTAGGGCGAGGCACGTTGACGATTCCAACCCTGCCGCGATTGCCCCAATCCTCTGGGGCTAACCCGACTCAGCCCCCCAGCAATGGCTCGGCAACCGCCAATGGTGCAACGGCCGCCAATGGCCGCCGGGCAGGAACCGGGGCCAACTCTGACAACGAACCCACTGCCGCCGACCTACAAATGCCCCGGCGCAATGCCACCAATGGTTCAGAGACGGCGGCTCTGCCCGGGGAGACCAATGACTCTGCGGAGAATACCCGTTCCCAGGACCTGATCGCCCGGGTTGAGTATAGCCCGGAGCGAACCACCGCGGCCGAGGTGGAAACCGCTCAGACGGAGTGGGTTAGGGCTGTGGAAGAACGGCTAGGGCCAACCACTGCCGTAGAGGAACCCCTGACCGTAGAAGTTCCCTACGATGTTCGGATTTGCCTGAACCCCGCCCCCATCGACGGGATCCTGGGCGTAGTCGTCTTGCCCGGGGAAGACCCCAACACCTGGAAGTTAGCTACTCAAGTGCTCAAGAGTACGGGCTACCCGTTTTTGAATCAAGCCGCTGAGCAAAGGCTGCAGGCCCAGGTCGCCGAGGCCGAGGACCCCCTGGAAATGGGCGCCCTGTACCGAGCCATTGTCAGGGTCAACTACAATGCCGAAAACTGTATCAGTCGAGACTCCCTGCTGAAATCTCGTGGGGCCCCACCGGCCACCCCAGGGACTGCCCCCCAGGAGGCCGGCAGCAACCCGCCCCCATCCGACACTGAGTAGGGCACCGACTAGGGCACAAACTAGGGCACTGACTAGGATCGTACCCGTTGGCGAAAGGCCTCTAAATCGACCACTTTGCGGCCTGGTCGAGGCAGAAAGGAGGGGGGCGAGCTGGGCTGCTCCAGGGTCTCCGCGGGGTCTAGAAGCGTGAGCAGGTATTGCCCCATCAGGGTGCTATCCTTGCTGATAAGTTGAATGATTTGAGGTGGTGCCGAGGGCATCGGACGAATCCAACTGACCCCATCCTGGCTAATTAGCAGTTGCTTGTCTCGCAGGCTACGGCCAAACCCGTGCTCTTCAAAGTAGTCCATAATCCTGCGAATGGTTTGAAAGGAAAGGTGCTGCCGCAATCGGCTAATCGCTCGTATTTCCAGGATCTGCTCCCAACTGTAAACCACCTCTGGCTTGGCGGGCAGGCCAATTCGGCGGGGCACCACAATGCCGGTTTTTTCTAAGTAGGACAGCCGACCAGGGCTGCTGCGGGCTAAAACAACGACGTGGCGGCGAGGAAACCAGTCCATAGCACTGATGCTCCGGGCATAGACACTATCTGTAGGGCTAACCAAATTTAATCTACGCTATTGGTAGGGAATTGTCCGGAGGGGTGCAACCCAATTTAGCCCTAGTTCCTAGGCTCCGCCAGGGATCGCTTGGAGGGCTGGGCTTCTAAGAAGATGTTAATTTTTGTTAAGGGGTTGACCCGGATCAGAATCCTTGTACTAGCCTAACCGCCGCTGACCGGGGGTATCAGCACGACTTCATCCCCGTCCTGGAGTCGGGTGTCAGCGCTAACAAACTTCAGGTTAACCCCCAGGCGAGTGCGATCGCGCCAGGGATCGAGGGTGGGATGATCGGCCAGGACCCGATCGAGCACCGCTGAGACGGGGGTCTGGGGCGGAAATGACCACTGTAATTCCGGCTGCCCATAGGCCTCTTGATAAATGGCAAACAGTTTGACCGTCACGGTGATTTGATCCGCCATGGTGAACCTAGGTTGAAGGGGTATTTGGAAATTACCCTAGCACCCCTGGCCGGGGCTTCCCCTTTGACCCGACTGGGGACGTCTTTCGCGGCCAGGGTGCGGTTCCAGGCCCTGAACGCCGCCCCCCAGGATCCTCACTGGCGAGGGGCCTCTGGTTTCATTATTGGTAACCCACCTGCAGGGCAGCCCGTCCCTTGCCATAGTGAGGGGACTAGATGAAGGACCAAGCCGATGAAATTGACCTTGGATGCATCGAGGCGTGGCGTTAACCTAGCCCTAGGATTGACTATGGCCATTGGCATGGCCCTCGTGACCAGTTGTGCTCACTGGCCGCCCCTTGGGCAGGAATCCACCGCCGGGGTTGGGCTAGAGCCGGCCCCGCCAGCGCCGGGAGAGCAATCCCGCCAGGGGTCGGGGGTAGCCGCTGAGGGGGCCGCCCCGGCCGGGCTGGATCCGGTGGCCACCGATCTGGGCCAGCCCACTCCTCAGTGGGTCAAGCAAGCCAGCCTGGTCCTGCTATTAGCCGATGTGGAGGCCGCCCTCGAGTCGGTGCAGCAAATTGTGCAGGCCGCGGGGGGAGACCTGATCAATCTGCAGGATGATCGGTCCTCTACTGGTTTGGCCCACCAGATTACCCTTACCCTGCGGGTGCCTGAGGCCCAGTTGACCTCGGTTTTGGCGGCCATCCGGCCCTTGGGAACTGTGCAACGGCAGTCCCTAACCGTTGAGGAGGTATCCACCCAACTGGTGGATTTAGAGGCCCGGGTGAAAAATCTGCGTCAATCGGAGCAGGCCCTGCTCAACATCATGGAGCGATCGGGAGAGATCGCCCAGGTGCTAGAGGTGGCTCGCGAACTCAGCACCGTGCGGGACTCGATCGAGCGGCTAGCGGCCCAGCAACAAAACCTGCAGCGACAGGTGGCCTACAGCCAAATTGACCTAACCCTCCAGAGTCCCGTGGCAGACCTGCCCCCCCTACGTCCCATGGACGAAATTCTGGGCCATACCTGGCAAGTCGCCACCCGTTCGGTGCAATCCGTGACGGTGGCCGGTCTAAAAATGGGGCTCTGGTTGCTGGCCTACAGCCCCTATCTGATCACGCTGGTCGCCCTGCTTTACGGTGGCTATCGTCTAGGGGTAAGGCGATTCGGGACGTCCCCACCGGGGAATGGAGAGGGGGCCTAGGGTAGGCGCAGCCAGGATGATGGCCTAATCCCGTCCTAGGACTCCTCGCCTCAGGGGGACAAAACTCCTAACCGGGCGGCGATGGTGGCCAGGACCGACTGACTCAGGGCGTCGTAGTCATAACCGCCTTCGAGCCCAAATAAAATTCGGTCGGTCACCCCCAGGCCATAGCGGGTAAAGGTGCCAAAGTCTTGGGGCTTCAGGTTAATACTGGCTAAGGGATCGGCGGCATTGGCATCATAGCCGGCACTGATCAGCAGGATATCGGGGGCAAAGGTTGTTAAGAAGGGCATCACCTTTTGCTCAAACTGAACCTGGTAGGCGGCGCTACTACTGCCCGGCGGCATGGGTAGGTTCAGCACATTCTGGTGCGGACCAGTTTCCGTGGCTCGCCCGGTGCCGGGGTAGGCAGGGAACTGGTGTAAGGAACAGTAGGCTATGGCGGCATTTCCCTCCACCAAGGCTTGGGTGCCGTTGCCGTGGTGCACATCCCAGTCGAGAATGGCGACTCGGTTGACCTGGGGCTGGGTGAGGGCGTAGTGGGCGGCGATCGCCGCATTGGAAAACAAACAAAACCCCATACCGCGATCGCGCACCGCATGGTGCCCGGGGGGGCGGACCAGGGCAAAGGCCGAATGACCGGTTTGCAGGACGTAGTCCACCCCGTCTAACCAGGCGCTCACCGCGAGCCGGGCCACCTCATAGCTGCGGGCAGAAACGACCGTATCCCCATCCAGGTGACCCCCACCGGCCTCGGCTAACTGCCGCAAGGCCTCCACATAGCGGGGGTTATGGAGTTGGCCAATGAAGCGGTCCACAGGCCGCTGATTGGC
>DVEE01000095.1 GCA_015295885.1 Leptolyngbyaceae cyanobacterium M65_K2018_010 | reverse complement strand
CTCCCCCAACCCTTAGCTGAGGAGAACATCGCCCTTGGCAACGGTTCCGACGAACTGATTCGCTCTCTGTTGATTGCCACCTGTGTGGGGGGGGCGGGCTCGGTGTTAGTGGCTCATCCAACCTTTTCCATGTACGCCATCCTAGCCCGCAGCTTGGGGATTCCAGTGGTGACCGTAGGCCGCCATGAAGAAGACTTTGCCGTCGATCTGGGGGCGGCCCAGCGAGCCCTAGAGCAACCCCAGGGCCAGCCGGTACGGGTGGTGTTCATGGTGCATCCCAACTCGCCTACCGCCAACGGTCTGACAGAGGCCGAGTTGGCCTGGTTGCAAGCTCTGCCCGATCATATTCTGGTGGTCATCGACGAAGCCTACTTTGAATTTAGCCAGCACACTACGGTAGGGACCGTGCTGCACCAACCGAATTGGGTGGTGTTAAGAACTTTCTCCAAGGCCTTTCGCTTGGCCGCCTATCGGGTGGGTTATGGGGTAGCTCACCCAGCGCTGATTGAGGCCCTAGAGAAGGTGCGTCTGCCCTATAACCTGCCCAGTGCCACCCAAGCGGCCGCTAGACTAGCCTTGGCCCACCGTCAGGAGTTGCTGGCTGTGATTCCTGAAATTCAGCAACAACGGGACTGGTTAGTCCGGGCCATGGCCCAGCAAACGCCCTTCCATGTCTGGCCTAGCCTAGCCAACTTTGTGTACACTCGACCGACCCAGCCCCAGGGCTCGATGGCCGAGGAACTGGAAGCTTGGTTTCACCACTTGAAAGCCCAGGGCACCCTGATTCGGCATACCGGTGGCGGTCTACGGATTACCATTGGCACCCCCGCCGAGAATCGACGCACCCTGGCCCATTTGCAATCGGAGCTGCGGCGGTAAAGCGCTAGGGGTTGTCATTATTCAAGCTGAAATCCTGTTGCACCCATCGAGACCGCCCCTAGCCTGGTTAATCAAGGCGGGCGCGCAACTTGGGTATGCCGAGGATTTCACTTCCCATGGATGACGCGCCCTAGAGCGGTTGTCGCTGGCTGGACACACTGGCCGGAGATATACGAGAGGCCGGGGGTGCCGATTTAGCTGGGTTTCTGCCATACCCGATCCGACGGGGGACCGCCATGGCCAGATTAGATTAAAGCCCTAGATTAAAGCCCTGGCCCGCCGCACCGTGTGGGGTAGCACACCCACCAAAAGAGCAAAGGCCTCATCGGGAACCTGATCGACAATGCTTTGGTCAAAGTAACTTTTAAACTGTTCCAGAATCATCCGGGCCCGGTCCGTGGGGATGGGCTTGTCGGTGAAGTTCTGAGTCAGCCGCACCCACTGGAGGCGAATTTTCAGGGCTTTTTGCTGTTCTTCAAGGGAGGTGGGCTGAAGCAGCGATAGACTCCCCAGGGGAATTACCCTTCTGCAATCCGTATCCAATCCCCCACCGATGGCCGCCCCAGGGCCAGCAAACTCGGTGTAAAACTCTTTATGGATAATGAGGCCATTGCGACGACGACTATTGACAATCCAAAGGTCTTGGCCGCGAATTTTGTCTAGAATATCTTCATCCTCAAGGGATTCCGTATCCACACCTCCAGAGGATAAAGAGGCGTAGCGATGGGTAAACCAGGTGTCTAGGGATGGCGAGGGAATAGACAAACGCCCCTCAGAGGTGAATAAAACCTCTCCAAAGGACTGTCCTGAAATACCTGACTCAAAACCCTGGCTCATTGCCGCCAAACTAAGGTGAAAATTCCTAGCGGACTGACTATCCTACCGTTCACATTGTAGGGCACTGGATCAGGAACTTTTTGAGGCAACTGTTAGGTTCTGCTAAAGGAAAAATAAATTCCTTAGCTCAACCCATGAACGTTTTGTAAATTTTGGGCAGAGACGATCCCTGGTGAGGGCAATGGCGATAATGGAAGGACTATAGACTGTCCTCCAAACCCCCAGCCCTATGCTTAGGATACAAGCTCCTGAAAAATCTGAACCATAATCCTGTTGACCCTAGCCCAAATGGGTAGCGGGAAAGGCCTGGGTTTAGGGTTAGGCGTTAGGAGGGCTCGCCTGCAGGGGAACTGAAGTTAGACGTTGGCCGGCCGAGCCGCTTGTGCATGAGCAATCGGCGGGGTTGTAGTCCTAAGCCGGTGAGGGGTGTGGCTTCGGCTTGAAAAAGGTTAAACCCAGCTCGACGGTAGAGTTTGCAGGCTGCCAGGTTGTCTTCCATGACATGGAGCAAGAGATCCTCCATTTCCCAGGTGATGGCTAGGGCCTCGCAGGCGGCTAGCAACTGCGCGGCAATCCCCTGCCTTCTAAAGGGTGGGGCGACCGCTAGGTTAGAAATATAGGCATAGTTAGAGCGAATTCCCTGCCAGGGCCAAGCCTGCCGTTGGGAGACTTCTACCGTACCAGCGACCTGTTGATGAGCTGAGGGCTGAGAGGGAGCTGCCGGTGGTGGGATGACCAGGGCAGTAAGACAGGCATAGTCGGTTTTTTCAGAGTATAGGCGCTGTCTCAGATCCGCCTGAATGCCGAATTTAATCACTGGGTAGACCCAATATTTCCAACCGGTGCAATCATAGAAACTACTGGCCAATAACTCGGTGAGGGGGGGGATATCGGCGAGTTGGGCGGGCCGAATCCTTGGCCGGAGCAGGGGTTCCCCGGGGGAGGTGGGTACACCCGCTGGGGATAGGGTGGGCAGTGCAGGATGGCAGAGGCTGTCAGTCATGGATGGTGCCAATGGGTCGTCAACGCTTTTGTTTAACCTGGTTTGGGGAATTGCAGCCCTTATCCTTCTAGCTTAATCGAGTATTCCATGTCTCCCGCCTCATTTCTAACCCGGGTTGAATCTTACCAAGACCCTAAAGCCCTGTGGCCGCTGGCCGCGATCGCCTCCGTTCTGGCCCATGGGGTGATGTGGCTAGGCCTGAGGCCGCTGATGATGACCACTCAGGCCCCAGCGGAGTGGGTGGAACCGCCCATTCCTATTCAACTGTTAGCCCCTGGCTCTGACCCCCAAGGGCCTGACCAGTCTGGGGGGGATCCCCCATGGACCGAGGGATCGCCCTCCCCTGCCCGCGCGACTGAATCCCCAGTCCCTACCCCAGCGCCCATCCCACCCAGGTCAGATGGTCTGCCCAGGATCGTCCCGCCGGTTCCTGAGTTTCCCTCCACGGCGCCAGAGCCGGTAGCTCCCAGCCCCCTTTCGCCCCCCCTGCCCCGGCCTTTGCCGCCTGAACCCATCCCGCCTCCGCAACAGCCCCAGGTTGCTTCCCCCCCCGCCCCGGTCCTGCCTCCTCCAGCTCCAGCGGTGACTGAGCCGCCCACGGATGGATCGGTGGCCCCGTCCCCCCCGATGGTTACGGCGCCGCCGGCAGACTGGCCCCCCGCCGCCGCTGAGCCAGAATCTCCCGCTCCCCATCTAGATAGCGGATCCGGGCAATTGGTGCCGAGGGGCATCCAACCGGCCCCCTACGGACGGGATTTACCCGATGTGCCCCCTCGATTAGTGAGCAACGCCAGCATTAGTGTGCAGCCCTGGCTCTCGGTGTGCGGTGTAGAAAACCTGGCGGCGATCGCAAGTGCAGGAGTCAAGGCTACGGTTCAGTTGCAACTCCATGTGCAACCCAATGGGGCGATTTCCTTTGTTCAGGTCGTGCAAGGTACGGGTAATCCGGCCTTGGATCAGTTGATCCGCTGCATTGTGCCGCAGCAGGTTCAGTTAGAACCGGCGATGCTGGCAGGGGAACCCTATTTCACCGATGCCTATCTGTTGGACATTCAGGTGTTGTTCTAGGGCAAACCCTGGTTGCGGAGTTCGTTAGCATGGGCAGAGGGCGTTAAGGGGGTTGGGGTTCGTGGCGCAATGGGATGTAGGGGTCGTAGGGGCGGGTTTAAGCGGTTTGACGGCGGCCCGGCAATTGACCCAGGATGGCTGGTCGGTGCTGGTCTTAGATAAATCGCGAGGGCTGGGTGGACGGGTGGCTACCCGCCGAGTCCAGGGCACTGGGGTCGACCATGGCTGCCGTTTTATGCAGCCCTGGGGTCTGGGGCCTGGCTTTGGGTGGGCCCAAGCCCAGAGCCAAGGCTGGCTGCAACCCTGGAATCCAGTGGAATTTGAGCTTAGTCAGGCGGGTCTGCTTAGCCCTCGACCCGCCCAAGGCCCCTACTACGTGGCCGCCGAAGGCATGAGTAGCCTGGCGAAGGTCCTGGCTCAGGGGCTAGAGATTCAACGGTTATGCCGGGTGGAGCAGCTGATCCCTAGGGCTGAGGGTTGGCAACTCCAGGTCGAATCCCAGCCTGAGGCTCTGGGGGAGGTTACGGTCCGCACGGTACTTCTAGCCCTGCCAGCGCCGCAGATTCCCCCCTTGCTGACGGCGGCCCTACCGCTTTTCCCAGAGTTAGGGGAGTGGCTAGAGCCCTTGGGTGAGGTGGTTTTTGACCCCGTTATTACAGTGATGGCAGGCTATGGGGCCGATACTGTACCCAGGCTGGGAGAGGATGCCACAACCGCAGCCACCGGATGGATGGTCACCGCTCAGGAACCCTCCCCGCTGTGGTGGGCGGCCTTGGACAGCAGCAAACGCCTGGTAGCTGCTCATCCTGTGGTGGTGCTGCACAGCCATGCCCAGTTTGCCGCCTCCCATCTGGAAGCGGCAGACTTGACGCCGGTGGGTCAACAGCTCCTCGAACAGGCGGCCCATAATCTGGCCCCTTGGCTGGGGGATCCCCATTGGATGCAGGTCCACCGCTGGCGATATGGCCTGGTACGTCAACCCTTGCCCAGTCCGTTCCTATCGACTGCGGCGGTGCCGACCTTGGTTGGCTGTGGTGATTGGTGTGGTGGCCAGGATGGGGCCGCGGCAATCGCCTCGGGCCAGGCGGCGGCATCCCACTTGGCCCAATGGTTGCAAACCCATAGCTAGGCAGTCCTAGAGGGCCGCAGCGGAGTAATCACTACCTTCTTTGCTTTCGGCGCCTTCGTCTTCACCACCGCTGCGGCTGTTACGTCTAAAGAACCGCTGCCCCCCGGAGCGTTTTTTGCGGAATTTGCGAGCGTAGGCCTGGTTGCGTAGGGCCTTTTCTTTTTTAGGGTTGCGACGCTTTGACATAAGTACCTCAGACAACAGGGCAGAAATGATCGATATTAGGGGGCGGCACTCAGGGACGGGAACTAATCTCCCACCAGGCGGCGGTGCCCTTTGCGGGTAGGCACCCTAGCCTAACCCACTAGGCCTAGACTCTCTGCCCGAACCAAAACCAGTGAATAACCTATCCCATGGATGACCAAAGGTTCACTGTAACATATCAACGTCAGCAGCCTGGCCAGCCCTGAGACAGAAATCTGAAAATCCAAGCGGGTCTCCCAGAGCTGGAGCCCGCGATTACCCAGTCCCGAGGCCCGGGAGACACCGAACGGTCGCATCCCTGCGGAGTCCAGCCGGGATATCCGTTTCAGGCTGCCTGCTGGCCCAAGGTCTACCGATGGCAAGATTTTTATCGGCTTTTCCCCAGGCTGGGCTAGGCTTGCGAGAATAAAAGTGTAGCCTCTAGGTTTAGTTGGGAGGTTATCCCATGAAGACCGAAAAAGCTTTGACCCAGAAACTCCCTCGCCAAAAACGGTTGCCCAAATCGGCGGAGACAGCGAGTAAACGCTTTCGGCATCGCGATCGCGGCATCCACCTAGGACGGACCAAAGGGTCCTAGGGGCCAGGGTTAGGCTCGGCCAGCAACTCGACTAGGGATCCCCCCTGGTGAAGGCGTCGAATCGTTTCGGCCAGGAGGGGGGCCAAGTCTACCGTGGCCAGCTTGGTGGTGACCTCCGGTGCGGTCAGGCGAAAGGGCGGAATGCTGTTGGTGATGATGATTTGCTCTAAATCAGGGGTGGCCAGAAGGTGATTGGAGGCCGCAGCAAAAACACCGTGGGTAGCGGCGGCCCAGATGCGGGTGGCCCCCTGTTGGCGACAGGCCGCGGCTGAACGAGCCAGGGTGGTGCCACTGCTGATCAGGTCGTCGATGATAAGGGCGGTGCGATCGCGGACCTCCCCCACGACCTTCTCCCCGGACAGGATCCCGCCACTGCGATATTTTTCCACAAAGGCACTGGCAACCTCCCGTTGTAAGGTACGGCTGAGGGCTTGGCGGAATTGTTCGGCCCGCTTCAGCCCCCCTACATCGGGAGATACCACAACCACCTCGTCGTTCCCTACCTGGGGCACCAGATGCCGGATAAACAACGATTGAGCTTCCAGGTGGTCGGTACCACAGCGGAAGGCATTTTGGAAGGCTGCCAGGTTATGCACATCCAGGGTCACCACGCGATCGCAGCCCACGGCTTCAAACATACCAGCTACATAGCGTGTGGTGACTGGGTCACGGGCCTTAGTCTTGCGATCTTTGCGGGAGTAGCAGAGGTAAGGGACAATCGCAGTCACCCGGCTGGCAGCGGCATCCTTGAGAGCACCGATAAAGAAAAGTAAGCGACAGAGTTTATCGTTTTCACTGGCCTGGGGTTCCCCGTAGAGTGAGTGCAGAACGAAGACATCGTGGCCACGCACCGATTCCAGGGCCCGGACCTTATGTTCGCCATCCTCGAATTCCCGCTCTTCATGGGCACTCAGGGGCACCCCCAGGTGTTGACTCACGGCCTCACCCAGATAATGGCTGGCCTTGAGGCAAAACAGTTTAAGAGCTGACGAAATCATCATGAGGGCGCTCAACCACAGTAGTCCTGAGAAAATATAGGGGGCAGGGCGGCGGGTCACCGTTCGCCGGGCTACTCTTCTTCACAAATCTCCTTAAATCTCTAGTTTTGTGCCTAAACGCAACCACCGCCTGTAAACCTAAATTTAGACCAGTTCCGTCGCTGCTGATTTTCTCTAAAATTGAGTCAGGAGAGGAGTTGGAACCAGAGTTGCGCCACTGTCCTGATTCTGGATCCTCCGCAGAGCCCCGTGGGACTATGAACCGCCACCGCATCAGGGGGGGATCATGAAGACTTACTTTAACGATCGCACAGAGGCGGGTCGGTTGCTGGCCACCCAACTGGGAGATTATGCCCAGCGGCCCAATGTATTAGTGTTAGCCCTACCGCGGGGAGGGGTTCCCGTAGCCTTTGAGGTAGCCCGGGCGTTGCAAGTCCCTCTGGATATTTGCCTGGTCCGTAAGTTGGGAGTGCCAGGTCACAGTGAACTGGCCATGGGGGCGATCGCCAGTGGTGGGGTCCGGGTGCTGAACTACGACGTTGTGAGTTCTCTAGGGATTTCCAGCCGCACCATTGATGAGGTGGCAGCCAAGGAACTGCGGGAGTTGCAGCGGCGGGATCGGGCCTATCGAGGCGATCGGCCACCGCCGGTGATTCAAGATCAAATGGTCATTCTGATTGATGATGGGATTGCCACGGGGGCGACTATGCGAGCCGCGATCGCGGTGTTGAAATCCCAGCACCCCCAACAAATCATCGTGGCTATTCCGGTGGCCCCGGCTGAGACCTGTCAAGTCCTAAGGCAAGAGGTTGATCGGGTGGTTTGCCTTGCCACCCCCGCCCCTTTCTATGCCATTGGCCTGTGGTACGACAACTTTGCCCAAACCACCGATGAAGAGGTCTGTGGGTTGTTAGCCCGTCAGTATGAGGCGGTTCGCCAGACCCCTTCAGCCTCTGCCCCCATGACTGAGTTGGGAGGTAACCGCCATGAAAACCCTAGGACTTCGCGATCGGGAATCGCTGGTCACCATTCCAGTGGGGTCGGCGTCGTTAGCGGGTCATTGGGTGATTCCCCCCGCCGCGACTGGCCTGGTGCTATTTGCCCACGGTAGTGGCAGCAGCCGCTACAGTCCGCGTAACCGCTATGTGGCTGAGGTACTGCAAGCCTCTGGGTTAGCCACCCTGTTGTTTGATCTGCTCACCCAGGAAGAAGAGGCGATCGACCGCCAAACTCGCCACCTCCGCTTTGACATGGGCTTGCTGACGGATCGCTTAATCGGGATCACGGATTGGGTCGCTCACAATCCAGCCACTCAGGGGTTGAAGATCGGCTACTTTGGGGCCAGCACTGGCAGCGCGGCGGCTCTGTTGGCCGCGGCGGCGAGGCCCTATGCCATCCACGCCATCGTTTCTCGGGGAGGCCGACCCGATTTAGCCAGGGCCGCCCTTGCTCAGGTAAAAGCTCCTACACTGCTGATTGTGGGAGGATTGGATAGCTTGGTTTTGACCCTGAATCAGCAGGCGTATCGGTGCTTGGCCGGGGAGAAACGGCTGGAAATTGTGCCAGGGGCTACCCATCTGTTTGAAGAGCCGGGCACGCTGGAAAAAGTGGCTCAGCTAGCCAGCCAATGGTTTGGCCAATACCTGACTTGAGCAGGATCGCCAGCGACCTTTGACCAGCCAGGATTGAGGCTTGACCTTGGTCTGCGCTATGGGCTTTAGCGATCGCAGTGTTGCTTAACCCAGGCTAGAGCTTCTTCACGGTTAGTCACCTGGCCCTCCGCCTGGGCTAGTTGAATGGCCTCTAGCAACTGACCAATTCTAGGCCCAGGTTTGAGCCCCAGACCCTGAATTAAATCGCGCCCAGACACCAGCGCTTGGGGATGGGCCACCGGATCCTGGGGGTCGAGGTAACGCTCCATCAAAGCTATCATGTCCTTTTCGGGCATGCCATTCACCAGGGCCAATAGAGCCACACCGACAAAGCCCGGCCCCGCGGTCTTAAAGAGCTCATACTGCTGCTGGAGGGATAGCGGCTGATCTCCACTCTGCTGCTGGAGATAGTACCAGCCCTTGAGAATGCTTAAAACGGCCTGTTGCTCGACCCGACTGTACTTAAGTCGAGTCAGGATGGCCTCTGCACTGGCTGGCTGGGCGGCTAAAAGTTGACTCAGTTTGGTGGCTTTCAGCCAACTCCGGTGCAGGCCAGGAGCGGTCGGTTC
>DVEE01000055.1 GCA_015295885.1 Leptolyngbyaceae cyanobacterium M65_K2018_010 | reverse complement strand
GAGGCACAGACAGCGGATGAGCGAGCTGAGGAAGAACAACGAAGAACTGAGGAGCGAGAACCGGCGGCTCGCCGAGCTCGAATCCAAAATCGATGGATTATTCTCCAAATACGGCATCAACTCGTCCCCAGGGACGAAACCCGAGCAGCGCTAACAGATTTTCTCCTGTTCCTTCAAGAGTACGGCGAGTGAGACGGCCCATGGAGGGTGATGGTGAGATGGCGGGATAAGGGGGATAGCGAGCAGTATCCTGCTGCAGGGGGAGCAGTTGGAAGACAGGAAATCGATATTACCGCCAGTGGATTAAAGCCCAAACTCTCCATGGGGCATCAGGGAGTGGGGCTTTTCTAGACCGTGGGCCTCCATGAGTGCCTGGTCGCCCATAACCTGTCGGGATTGACCATCGGCGATGATCTGACCACCATCGATGAGCAGGGTGCGATCGCACACTTCCAGCACAAACTCCAGGTCGTGGGAAGCGATCAGCAACGTTTCGGTAGAGTTTTGCAGAAATCGAATCAACCGACGACGGGTGCGCAGATCCAGGCTGGCCGTGGGCTCGTCGCAGAGCAGAATGCTGGGAGTCATGGCCAGCAGACTGGCGATCGCCACCATTTGCTTTTCGCCCCCCGACAGGTGGTGGGGCAACCGTCCTAGCAGGTGAGTCGTCGCCGTCATCTCCGCCGCCTGGGCAACTCGGGCCTCCACTTCTGCAGGGGAAAAGCCCATATTCTGTGGCCCAAAGGCAATGTCATCCCACACCGAGGCGGAAAAGAGTTGGTCGTCGGGGTCTTGGAAGAGCAGCCCTACCTCAGGACGGAACTGCCCCGGTTGGAGCGGAGTCCCCAATAGGTCAATGGTCCCTGTGGCGGGCGTCAACACCCCGCATAGCAGCATAAACAGGGTGGTTTTGCCGCAGCCGTTGTGGCCAATAATGCCGACTCGTTCACCCTCCTGGACGGTGAGGGAAATATCCCAGAGTACCTGGGGTTGGTCGGGGTAAGAAAAGGTCAGTCCCTGGGTGGCGATTGCCACCCGTCGCGCTTGAGCCAGCAGGGATGGATCAAGACTATCCAAGACGAACTCCTTCATTGCCTCAAAACCCCCTCCGCAACCACCAGCCCCACCGCTGCCCCTAGAACTGCGCCCGATAGCCCCCAACTGAGCCCGATCGCCGGCTGGGCCGAGGCTTGCCCCAGGCTCGATGGCGCACCATAGCCATAGCCGCGCAGACGCATCGCCTTGTAAACCCGCTCCGATTGTTCGTAGCTGCGCAGGAGCAGATTACCAGCGAGCAGGGCTAATTGCTGGAAGGTCTGACGATCCACTTGCAACCAGCCCTGTCGTCGCTGGCCAAAGCCGCGCAGGCGCATGGCCTGTTGCATGGTGGCAAACATGGCGGCAATCTCGTACAGGTAGCGATAGGCCAGCAGGGTCATATCTGTCAGGATGGTGGGTAAACCCAACGATCGCAGGGCGCGCAGTAGGGTTAAAAACGGGGTCGTGCCCAGCAAAATAAATCCCAGGGTCAAAATCGACAAAAACCGACCCACGATCAACAGCGTCGCCTGCAAACCTTCCTGGCGTAGAGTTAACCAGCCCCACTGCCAGAGTACCGTTTCACCCACCGTCAGGGGTAACAGCACCACCAAGGCCAAGATAAACCACCCCGGATAGCTCAGCCGTTGTCGGAGAAAGGATAGGGGTAAACCCGACAGACCATAGAGCAAAACCGCTATCCCCAACATCCAGGGCACCAAGACTAAGCTTTGCACACTGGCAAAGGCAAACATCAAGGCCAGCAGACTGACCAATTTGAGCCGCGGCGACCAGCGGTGAATCACCGACTGGCGGGGCACATAGGCGTCTAGGTGAGTCCTTCCCATGCCGCCTAGCCCCCCAGGAGCTCTGGCTTAACCCGCTGCAAAAACAGCACGAGTATAGCGGTGAAAAGACCTTCCACCACCATTAGCGGCACATGGCCCAGGGACAACGCCAACACCGCCCCCTGCTCCGCCCTGGCATCCACCTCCGCTGGAATGTTCAAGATCACCAAGCTAAGGAAAATCAGGGCCGCCAGGCCCAGGCCCAGGGCCCCACCCAAAAAAGCAAACACAGCGGTGCGCGTGGGTTCAGGCAGCTTTTGCCCCAGGGACTGGCGAGCTTGGAACAGGTGATAGGCCACCAAGGCGGGGA
>DVEE01000068.1 GCA_015295885.1 Leptolyngbyaceae cyanobacterium M65_K2018_010 | reverse complement strand
TTAAAGCAATTCGAACCTTTTTCTTTTCCCCCTATCTCAGCTTCGTCCTACTCGACTAATACGAGTTATGGTCATACCTACAGTTTTTTTATTAGACCATTAGCTGAAATATATTCAAAATAAAAGATGCAATTGAATTATGAGACCGGACAGTTCGAAGTTCTCAAGCCGTGGGGCAGGTGAAGAAAAACAGATACTCCTGAGCATGAAAGGACCATCATGTCCGAGAATCAGTAGATCAAAAACAGTTCTTCTATCCTTAACTTTGCCCGCTCCCTAAACCCCTCTCTCAAGCTTGAGAGAGGGGTTTTAACCTGCTCTGTCCCCCTTCTCCCGTACAGGAATCCGGGGCTGGGGAGTGAGGGCTAGCATGGGCTTTGTGATCTCCTGAGCTGTGAGGATAGCGACCGCCCAACTGATACCTCACCTGCGGGGCAGGCAGTAGTCCTAGAATTTAAGGCCGCCTAACCAATCAATCAGCAGGGGATTGACGATTTCTGGGCGCTCGTCGTGGGGGCAGTGGCCCGTATTGGGGATGCTGTGAAACCTCACCGGAGCTGATCGATCGGGAGCGTCCACCAGGCGTCGAAAGATCTCCGCTCCTTTGATCGGGGTCCAGGGGTCATTTTCCCCCCAGAGGACCAGTAAGGGTTGGTGAATCTGAGCCAGCAAGTCGATCGGACTAGGCCCGGGCGGGGCGGTCACAATGGAGGCAAATACCTTTTGAGCGGTAGGCCGACTGGCGGGACCATGGATCATCTCCACTAACTCATCGGTGATAGCTGCCGGGTCGCGGTAAACCTGCTTGAGGGAACTGCGAATTCGCCCTTTGCGACGCACCTGGTTGAATACCATAGGCCCTAGGGTTTCAGAACTCACCAGCCAGGTAAAGGCTCCCATTACCCAGTTTAGAGGTGGCTGGAGTTCCTCGGGCCGGTGGTTGAGGCCGCCAGCACAGTTCAGCACAGATCCCGCCTGGGCGGTATGGGGGTGGTGGGCTAACATCATCAGAGTCAGCAAGCCACCGATGGAATTACCCACATAGACGGTCGGAGTTTGGATGAATTCTTCCCAGAAGTCGTAGAGCAGATCTTGCCAAAGATCCAATGTGTAGTCTACCGCGGGCTGATCCGAGTCACCAAAGCCCAACAAATCCAACGCGTAAACCTGGTATCCTGCGCTGGTCAGGGCGGGAATATTTTTACGCCAGTGGCCCAGGGAAGCCCCAAAGCCATGAATAAGCATCAGCGGCTGCCCGACTCCCTGTACGCTATAGGTAATCCGATGACCCCGCCAAACCCAGGTTTGTTTCTGCAAAGGCAGGGTGGTTAGTTCAGCGACCATGGACATGTAACAGATTGTAAATACCCCTTCATCATACCGAACTCGCCACTACTCTAGCTAACTTGACCAGGATTCCGATGCCCGCTAGCCGTCATGTCCCCTAGCCCCTTAGCTCTCGGCATTGACTTCGGCACCTCGGGGGTGCGGGGGGCAGTAGTGGATGATCACCAGCAGTTGCGTTGGTTCTACCGCCAGCACTATCCCTCCCGATCGCAGATCCATAACAGTTGGCGGGACGCTCTGCTAGATCTGTTGGCGGCGGTGCCGGAGGAGATAGGCCCGGCGCTGACCCGCATTGCCGTGGATGGTACCTCTGGTACGGTGCTGCTGTGCGATCGCGGGGGTGAACCCCTCACCCCGGCCCTACTCTACAACGAAGCCTGCCCATCCAAACCGCTGGACCCAGCGCCAGCCCTAGTGCCGCCCCACAGCCCGGCCCGGAGCGCCACCTCAAGCCTGGCAAAATTGCTCTGGTGGCAGCACACCCTGCCCAAAACCCAGTGGCACCAGGCCACCTACCTGCTCCACCAGGCCGATTGGTTGGCGGCCCAAATCCATGGTCAGTGGGGCATCAGCGATTACCACAACAGCCTCAAGCTGGGTTACGACCCAGAGAAACTCAGCTATCCTGCCGGGCTGCAAGGGCAACCCTGGACTCCGTTGTTGCCCCAGGTGCTCACCCCCGGACAGGGGGTTGGACCGGTGACACAGGCGATCGCCGCCCAATTTGGCCTTTCCCCTGATTGTTGGGTCATGGCCGGCACCACCGACAGCATGGCCGCCTTTTTAGCCAGCGGTGCAGACCAACCCGGCGATGGGGTAACCTCCCTAGGGTCTACCCTGGTTGTGAAGCTGCTCAGCCAGCGGCGGGTGGAGGCAACGGAGTACGGTATTTACAGTCATCGCCTGGGCCGCTGGTGGCTGCCGGGGGGAGCCTCCAACACGGGGGGAGCGGTGCTGAAACATTTCTTTGATAGCCCTACCCTGGCCCAATTGAGTCAACGAATTGACCCCCTAGGGATAACGGAGTTGGACTACTACCCTCTGCTGAAGCCGGGGGAACGGTTTCCGATCCAGGATCCCCACCTGGCCCCTCGGCTGACGCCACGCCCCCCCCAGGATGAGGCGTTTCTCCACGGCCTCCTGGTGGGCATCGCCCGGATTGAAAAACAGGGCTACGACCTGCTGCAACAGCTAGGTTCCACCCCACTGCGGCAGATTTACACGGCGGGGGGAGGGGCCAGGAACCCCACCTGGCATACCCTGCGAGAGCAGATACTTCAGGTGCCCATAAAAATAGCTGCCTCCGTAGAGGCAGCCGTGGGGACGGCTTACCTGGCTCAGGGGGTCTTAGCCGCCCGGTTTGACTCACCCGAGGTTGGACAACCAACTCCTTAAAGGGGCAATTTAAAGGTCGAACTGGTTGCCCCGGCGGTACTGCAAATAGGCGGCCACAAACAAACCCGCCAGGGTTACGGGAATCAACCCCAAAACAATGCCACTCAGCAACGGCTCAACCACAGGCTTACTCCTTAATCTTGAAACCCAAATAGCCCATTCATCATACCACCTGCCCCCAGCCCTAGAGTGGGCCCGGCCGGTTCGCGGCGGAGTCGCAGCAGCCCACCCCAGGTGGTTGAGCCTGGATGATTCCTGGGGTGCCTGAACAGCTTGTGTTTCCCGGGTCGGCAGGAATCCGTTCCGGTGAAAGTTGCCCAGCCTCGATTCCCTTGGAAGCGGGAATGAGAACCGCTGATTGACGGATTTGTGGATAGTCCAGGCTAGGGAATCAACTGAGGTAACCTGGCACTCTAACCCAGGGCGGTCGTTGGGCGTGAATGTTGGGAAGGAATTCTGTAGAGAGTCTGTGATTTTTTCAGGTCTGTTGAAAAAGCCCTGTTGATTGTGTACAGTGCTTAAGGATTCAAGAAAATAGGGTTTATTAATCGTGCCATAGGCACCCATTTAAGGACGGCCTATGATGGCTCTGGGCCAGGTAAATTAGTTGCTGATTGTTACTATTGTTTACGCATTGTTTAGGGCTGCTTACCTTTGGCTTCCTTAACAGCTTACCGGTTTATTGCCCTTTGATTTGAGCGATTAATAACCCTTTGTTGACAAGTTTTTGAGGGTAGGAAAAGTCCCATGGTGAAGAATTTAGACCGCTTTTTAAAGCGTCTCAGTAAGGGTCTATTGGCAGGTGTGCTAACCCTGGTTTTGGTCGGAATGGGTGGACTGATGATGCCCCATTCAGCCCTAGCGGCTACGGCGGGGGCTAGCCTGTCCGAAACTATGGATCTTAAGATTAGTAAGGCTGCTCAGCAGTTTGCCGCTGCCATTTTGGAAGAATATCAGGATGCCCTGGAAGATTCCTTTAGTTCTACCTTGAAGCCTTTGAAGTCGGTCACTAAGGACTTGACCAAGCAATTGAGTAAGGTGGCCGTTTCCCCCACCGGCGATACCGCCACCCTGGCTCCCAAAATTGCCGCTTCTCAGGCCGCCCTGGAGGCGGCGACTCAGTCCTTTGATACCCTGGTAGCTGACAGCGACGCCTTCAAAAAAGCTTTAGCCGCCGCCCCTGATCAGTTGAAGGCAGCCCTGGAGACTCAGCTGGGCACCAAGTTTGCCGACTTGCAAACGGCCTTTGATGGGGTATCTAAGGCCCTAGCGACCCTAACTAAGGATACCTCGGCTATTGAGGGCAGCGATGTGACGGCCGCCGTAGGTCGCCTGACGGAGGATTCCACTACCCTGGCCCAAGCGATTGAACTGGCGAAAACCGTCATTAGCAGTTTTGGCGATTGAGGCAGTGCCAAAACGGGGGTTAATGGCTCTACCCATGGGCTGAGTTAATCTACATAATGATCATACCTAGCCTCTCTGCCCCGGTGGAGAGGTTTTTTTGTGGTTAGCATCCCTACTCTTTGTTCCATTAAACCTGTTCATGGATACCATAAATGGAGATTTTTGTTACTCCCAAGCCCCTTAGCTAGGATTTAAATGTAAGGAAACAGGAGGCGTTATGAAAACTCGCAATTCTGATGTTTGGACGACCAAAAGCTTGACTCATTTCAGCTATCTCTTAGGGGAAGGCTACGTACCAGGTATGGGGGCCAATCAAACCGGTGACCGCGATCGCTGGACCCCCCAGAGGTATTGCCGTGTATCCATGATCGCGGGTCATGGCTACAATCCCGGCCTGTAGGAGCGGCGGCCCTTCTTAGGCAGATGAACCGGCTTTGCCCCTGGGCGGGTGGGTCGGTTATGGCTTAGCTCTCCGGTCAAACTTTCGACAGGCTTGGACAAAGGCCTGGGCCAGGCTAGGGCAGCCCCCCCAGTGCACATGGACGTAGGAGGCATGGACTGAGTAACATTGCCAACCTTCTTGGGCATGGGGGACCTGGACACCGTAGCGCTGGAGTTGATAAATCGGTTGAGGGGATGACCCCGTAGTCTCAGACCGATGGAATTCGTGGCCCCAGAGGGACTGACCGCCCCTGAGAAATGGGCTATCTAAAACAGCGGTGGCGCGGCGATAGCCCAGGGTCAGACGGGGGGCCATCTGCACTGCAGTGGGCAAGATCCCCACCATAGGCCAGGATTGTCCGACTAAATCAACCAGGGATTGGGCCAGGTACATTAATCCACCGCACTCGGCATAGGTTGGCATACCGCGGGTAACCCAGGTCTGGATCTGGTGGTGCAGGGGTTGGTTGTCGGCCAGGGCAGCGGCAAACATTTCGGGAAAGCCGCCACCCAGGTAAAGGCCACTGGCCAGCTCGGGAATTTGGCTATCGGTCAGGGGACTCCAGGGCACCAGCTCGACCCCCAGGTCAGTCAGGTAATCCAGGGCGTCGGGATAGTAGAAGCTGAAGGCGGCATCCTGGGCAATGGCGATGGCCGTGGGGCGCTGATTTACCCTGGGGGCAGACCTAGTCTGCGGTGGGGGAAGGGCGCGGGTCGAGGGGCGGACCCGGAGCCAGGCTTCCAGGCCAGACCAGTCAAAGCTGTGTTGGCCCAGGTGGGCCAGTCGCTGGACCAGTTCCTGGAATTGGGTGAGTTCGGCGGTGGGTACTAAACCCAGATGGCGACTGGGAATGGTAATGGCATCCTGCCGTTGCAGTACTCCCAGAATCGGTAGGTCAAGGTTGGCCAGGGCCGTTTTGAGAAGTTCCAGGTGGCGATCGCTACCCACCCGATTCAACACCACCCCAGCCAAGGTCAGGGCCGGATCAAAGTTGCGGTAGCCCTGGACAATAGCCAGTACCGAGCGGGACAGCCGACTACAGTCGATCACCAGCAGGACCGGCAACTGCAAGAGTTTGGCAATCTGGGCGGTGCTGCCGACCTCTGAGTCTCCCGCGGCGCCATCAAACAGTCCCATCACCCCCTCTACCAGGGCAAACTCCGCATCCCGACAGTGGTTCTGAAAGGACTGCTGGACGTAGGGGGCTGAGGTCAGAAGGGGGTCTAGATTGTAACAGGGACGCCCGGTGACCCAGCGATGAAACATAGGATCAATATAGTCGGGCCCCACCTTGAAGGATTGCACCCGCTGCGATCGCTGGCGCAGGGCGGCCAGCAAGGCCAGGGTTACGGTGGTTTTGCCCACACCACTGCGTTCACCGGCAATTACCAGTCCTCCCCCGAGGGGTGTTGCCATTGGGGCACCTACTCAAAAGCATCCGCCCCCCACTATACAAGCGGGTGAAGGGGCTGGTAGCACCGGCCGGCCCAGAGAAATCTGCCCCAGCCATGATGACTCTTGCCATTTTGAGTTAGAAGAAAGAAGAGGTTTCACCCCATTCACCATGGCAGACGCTCCCCAATCAATTTGCATTCTCGGTGGCGGCTTCGGCGGCCTCTATACGGCTCTGCGCTTGAGCCAGCTCCCCTGGGACGGCCCCACCCCTACCGTAACCCTGGTCGACCACCGCGATCGCTTCCTTTTCTTGCCCCTGCTCTACGAGTTAGTCACCGAAGAGTTGCACACCTGGGAAATCGCCCCGCCCTACGCCGAGTTGCTGGCGGGTACCCAGGTGCGGTTTCGTCAGGCTGATGTCAGCCAGGTTGACCTAGACCAGCGGCGGGTGAGCCTGAGTGATGGCTCAACCCTGACCTACGATCGGTTGGTGCTGGCCCTGGGCGGTACCACTCCCATGGATAGGGCCCCGGGTGTGGCTGAACATGCCTTGGCCTTTCGCACCCTGGAGGATGCCTATCGGCTGAAGGAGCGACTACGGCTGTTAGAGGCCTCCGGGGCCGATAAAATTCGAGTGGCGGTGGTCGGGGGCGGCTATAGCGGGGTAGAGTTGGCCTGTAAAGTGGCTGGGCACCTGGGCGATCGCGGGCGGGTGCGTTTAGTGGAGCAAACCGATACCATCCTGCGCACCTCGTCGGAATATAACCGGCAGGTTGCCCAACAGGCGCTCTCCGACCTGGGGGTATGGGTTGATCTGGAAACTGCCGTGGCCGAAGTCACCGCTGACACCATCAGTCTCACCTTTCGAGACCAGACGGATATTTTGCCCGTGGACCTGGTGTTGTGGACCGTGGGTACCCAGGTTAACCCAATCATGGCCCAGTTACCGCTCAAGCACAACGAACGGCAGCAAATCGTCGTGCAACCCACCCTAGAGGTGGTAGATCGTCCCGGTGTGTATGCCCTAGGCGATGGGGCAGATTGCCGGGATGGGGAGGGCCAACAAATGCCTGGCACCGCTCAGGTCGCTATCCAGCAAGCCGACTTTGTGGGTTGGAATATTTGGGCCTCCCTGAGTGATCGTCCCCAGTTACCCTTCCGCTACCGTCACCTGGGTGAAATGCTCACCCTGGGTAGCGATCGGGCTACCCTGACCGGCCTGGGCCTGCAACTGGACGGGGAACTGGCCCACGTGGCCCGGCGCCTGGCTTACCTCTATCGCATGCCGACGCTGACCCACCAGGTGCGCGTAGGGCTGAGTTGGATGACCAAGCCCCTTCGGGATGCGTTGGTTAGGCAAAGCTAATGCCGTCCTTGGGCTGGCCAGATAACCCAGAGGGAGACAGGTAATGGCCCCGGATTGGCGGCTTGACGGCACTGGTCACGGCTAGGTGATTCCCCCACCCCCAGGCTGGCAGCTACCCACGGACGGTCATCACCCAGAACGGTCTGGCGGCACGTCAGTGTTAGCATAGGCCAGCACCACCCTGCGATGGAACCAGGTCAAGATGAACCCTACTCCGCACGTAATCTTTCTAGACGCCGTTGGCACCCTGTTTGGGGTGGCCGGTAGTGTGGGCGAAATCTACGCCGACCTAGCCCGACAGCATGGCGTGGAGGCAGACCCGGCGGCGCTGAACCAGGCTTTTTTCCGAGCCTTTAAGGCGGCTCCGGCGATGGCCTTTCCGGACAGTGATCCGGCTACGGTGCCCCAGCAGGAATACCAGTGGTGGCGGGTAGTAGCCCAGCAGACCTTTAGCAGCGCCGGGTGGCTAGATCAATTTGCCGATTTTGACCGTTTCTTTGCTGATTTGTATGACCACTTTGCCACGGCCAACCCCTGGGTCGTCTATCCTGACGTACTGGCGGCCTTGCAACGCTGGCAACGCCGCGGCATTGAACTGGGCATCATCTCTAACTTCGACTCTCGTCTCTACCCGGTCCTAGAAGCCCTCAATCTAATGGATTTTTTTCAATCCATCACCATTTCCTCCGAAGCTGGGGCGGCTAAGCCAGACCCCCTGATTTTTGTGACGGCTTTACAGAAACACCGCTGCGAAGCGGCCCAGGCCTGGCATGTGGGCGATAGCCCGGAGGAGGATCAGCAGGGCGCCCAGGAGGCCGGGCTACGGGGCATCTTACTGCAGCGATCGACCCAGTAGTCCATCCGCAAGCGGCGATGGGGGTGATCGGGTGGGGCAATTTAATTTCAAAGGAAATCTGTAGGCTTTCAGCACCCTGATTGCAGGCTCCGATAATAGACAAGTCACCTGGTTTAACCATGGGTTCTGCTATGCGGAGGAAACCAGAATGGAACTCAAAGCCGTAGCCCTGACCCTACCCGAGGGGAGCAATGTCATCCTGGGGCAAACCCACTTTATTAAAACCGTCGAAGATCTCTACGAAATCATGGTGGGGACTTCGGCCCAGGTCAAGTTTGGCATTGCTTTTTGCGAAGCCTCTGGCCCTTGCTTGATTCGCACCGCAGGCAACGATGGCGCTTTGCAAGCCGCGGCCGTGGCCAACGCCCAGGCCATTGCCGCCGGACACAGCTTTATTATTTTGCTGCAAGAGGCCTACCCGATTAACTTCCTCAACGCCATTAAACAATGCCCCGAAGTGTGTCACATCTACTGCGCCACCGCCAACCCGGTGCAGGTGATTGTGGCAGAAACGACCCAGGGGCGAGGCATTTTGGGGGTCGTGGATGGCGCTTCGCCCCTGGGCGTCGAAACCACTGAGGATATTCAGGCCCGCCAGAGGTTACTGCGCCAAATTGGCTACAAACTGGGTTAACCCAAGTCAGGGGGCAATTTCCTCGATGCTGCTCCCCTTGGGGACATGCTCAAAATAAACGTACCGACTCCTGACTTGAATCTGTCCCACCGACCCACCCC
>DVEE01000535.1 GCA_015295885.1 Leptolyngbyaceae cyanobacterium M65_K2018_010 | reverse complement strand
ATTCACGTCTTCCAAGGACCAATAGAGGCCACTGCGGTTTTGCACCCACTCAAAATAGCTGACCGTTACCCCGCCAGCGTTGACTAAAATATCTGGGAACACTTGGATTCCCTTAGCTTCTAGGATGAGGTCGGCCTCGGAGGTGATTGGACCATTGGCCACTTCAAAGATGTAACGAGCCTGCACCCGATCGGCATTCTCTGCTGTAATTTGATTTTCCAAGGCCGCTGGGATCAAAAGATCTACCTCCAGGGTGAGTAGTTCTTCATTGCTGAGCGTGGTGTGATCTTGCAAAAGGTTGCAGACCGAGCCCTCACAGTAAGCGGCTTGAAGGCTGCGGGTGGAGGCTTTGAACTTTTGAACGCTGGGGATGTCGAGCCCCTGGGGAGCGAAAATTCCACCCTGGGAATCGCTGATCGCCACCACTCGATAGCCAGCATCAAACAGGAGGCGAGCGATGACGCTACCGGCATTGCCAAAACCCTGGATAGCGACACTGGTGTTTTGGGGGATTCGGCCTAACTTAGCCATCATCGCCTGCAGCACGTAAAACGCGCCTGTCCCAGTGGCGGTCTCGCGTCCCTGGCTCCCTCCCATACTTAGGGGCTTGCCAGTAATGACCGCAGGGCTGAGCTTGCGGCAGATGATGCTGTACTGATCCATCATCCAGCCCATGATCATGGCGTTGGTGTAGACATCAGGGGCAGGGACATCCACATCGGGGCCAATGAAATTGGCGATCGCATCAATGTAGCCCCGGCTGAGTCGTTCCAGCTCAAACTTGGAGAGTTCCTTAGGATTGACGGTGACTCCACCCTTGGCCCCCCCCAGAGGCAAATTCAGGGCTGCGCATTTGAAGGTCATCCAAAAGGCCAGGGACTGCACCTCATCCAAGGTTACATCCGGGTGAAAGCGAATACCGCCTTTAGTGGGGCCGCGGGTATCGTCATAACGCACTCGATGGCCCTGGAAAACTCGCAGGGTGCCATTATCCATACGTACGGGAATGGACACCGTAAGACTGGCTTTAGGATACCGCAGCCGTTCTGAGGCATCCTCTGAAATATCGACATACTTGAGGGCACGCTCCAGGCGGCGATTGGCATCAGATAGGGTAGAAGTCAGCATGGCCATGTATCCTTGGTCAGAGTTCGCCCGGCCGGGGGCGAAGTAGGGTTGATCTCACCATGCCGTCAAGAGGGCTTAGCCTGAGGGAATGACAACAATTCGTAGCATTCGTCACCGAATCCTAGGAGGGCGGTTAAGGCGGGCATCACTCACCGGCCCCTGAGTTGAACCCAGCGGCAAACATTGAGCTGATTAGCAGGGGCAGCCCCATGGCGTTCTACTCAGTCACCGCCAATGCTAATCGGGGTGCCGACAATTTCGGTTTGGGTCAAGTTGGCATCTACCCAGGAAGCCCCGTTGACCTCAGCGAAGTAAATCTGAGCGCGGGTCAGATTGGCCCCATCCAGAGTCGCGTTATTCAAAATGGCATTAGTCAGAAACGCTCGGGTTAAGTTGGCCCCGGTCAAATCCGCTCCGGTTAAATCAGCCCCTTCCAGGTTGGTTTCCACCAGGGTAGCCCCCGTCAGGTTGGCATTCCGCAGATCTGCCCCAATCAGGTGGGCCTGGGTCAGATCCGCCCCAGACAGATCGCAACCAGCACACAGGTTGGTTTCGATCAACTGTTGAACCTGGGCTGGGTTTTCGGCCTGCACAGGCAGCGCCAACATTAGGCAAGGAACTACCAGTGCTGCCGCAAGAGTTGTCAGTTTCATAGCTGTCCTCCAGGGTTCAGGTGCTAGGCCCTGTGGTTTGGCAAACTAAGCCACAGACCCGCGAGGTTAGCCCCTGGTGCATCCGATTATGGGTTTAAGGTCTAATTGCTGAGGCGGAGTTGCAGGTAACTTGAGGAAGATACGTGGCGCTCAGGCGAGTTACTTCCCGCAGGTCAACCATAATCGGCTTGCCCCTTGGCTATGGCTTTATCTTGTCATATTTCCTGGTGGCTGTCAGTCCGGGTAGCCGTACTGTAAAGAAACGAAATTCCTTGCATGGTTAAACCTTTAGGTTCTATTCCGTTTGTAGGGAACAGTTTTTTCGTTGAATGAATCAAAATATAGGGGATGCAGCATCTTCCCGGAGTTTAGATAGTTCTGTTGTTAGTCATTGAGGGTTAACTGGACTGCCCATGCTGTGCAATTCTTGCCAAAAGCAACGGAATTGTGTGCCCGCCCGTCTGGCCCAAAAGGATACTACCCTGGCGGCGATGTTGGAACGGCTCAAGAGCTGCGAGGTGCGCCCGACTCCACCCCCACCGCAGGCTTGGCAAACCGCAATCCAGCGGGGGTGGCTCTGGTGTTGGCAGCGGCTTAAGGCCTGCCGCCGTCGCCTGACCTTACCCATCAATTAGACCGGGTCAAATACTGTTTCGTCTGCCTGCCGCCAGGCCGGGTCGACAATGCAAATAAACACCAGAGGTTCCGAGCCAGTGTTATGAATGTATTGGCGGGCCTGAGGCGGAATATAGATGGCGTCCCCAGGCTCCACTCGACAAGTTTCGTCATTGATGTGCATCTCGCCCTGCCCGGAAAGGATGTAGTAAACCTCCGAGGTGGTTAGGGCATGGGGAATAGAGACTTGGCCCACTGGCACTATGGCCTGGGCCAGGCTATAGCGTAGGGCCAGATCCTGTTTGTCAGGATGGAGTAGTTCCCTCAGTTGGGTGCCATCACCGGCAATAAATTCGGGACAATCCCGCAGTTTGCGAATGAGCATTGTGGGGTTGGGGTAAAAGTTCCTGACCTCTTATCTTGCCACCAACTCAGCCTAGGAGGCTTGGCCTTCTGGCCAGGGTTCCACGACTACTTTGACGGTAATCTCTGCGTTCAGGCTAGCAGCCACAGGGCAGTATTTACTATGGGAAAGTTCTGCCGATCGCGCTAAGGCCACCGCCGTTACCTCTGGCCCGGCCCCGTAGTGGGTCACTGTGATATGGGTGAATCGTCGCGGATGGGTATCGGCCTGGACGCCTTCCACTTCAACGCGATAGCGGGCCAAAGGTTGCCGCTTTTTGGCCATAATGTCGATCACATCGTAGGCGGTGCAGGATCCCAGGGCTGCCAACAGCAGTTCGGTGGGGGCCATGCCGATCCTCGGTTGGTCCCCATCCACCAAAACCTGATCTCCGTCTGGATTGCGACCTATAAATCGATGTCCACAGAGTTGGTGCAGTACAATTCGCCGAGTTACCATACCCTCACGTTTTCCCTCTGCCTGGTGAGGCTAGTACAAACTACTGTAGCGCTCTTCTGCCCAAGGTTCGCCGCGCTCGTGATAGCCATTGCGTTCCCAAAAGCCTAGCTGTGGGCTCGCCAAAAACTCCAACCTCTTAATCCATTTGGCACTCTTCCAGGCATAGAGGTGAGGCACCACTACCCGCATGGGCCCACCATGTTCGACGGGCAACGGTTCGCCGAATAGGGTATGAGCCAGGAAATTTTCCGGCCTGAGGAAATCCTCCAGGGTTAGGTTAGTGGTGTAGCCGCCGTAGCAGTGCAGCATCACATGGGCGGCTTCAGGGGCGAGAGTCAACTCAGCCATCAGATCCGGAATGCTGACTCCGGCCCAGGTCACATCCAGCTTTGACCAAGTGGTAACGCAGTGGAAGTCGGCGGTAAATGCCCGCTGGGGTAGGGCCATAATTTCGGCCCAGGTAAAGGTTTTAGAAGAGGCAAGGCCAGTAATGGTGAGGGTCCAGTCTGCTGGGGTAAGGGCTGGGGTGTCACCGTAGGTGAGCACCGGAAACCCCTTAGCTAGGTGCTGGCCGGGGGGAACCCGATCGGCCAAGTCAGGGCCTGGCTTGTGAAAAAACTTACCAACCATAGGTGTAGATCCCTCTAGCGATTATCTTGATTGTCAACCACTGGTGACTGGCCTAGCCGTGCTTAAGATACAGGAAAGAGGACAGGCGGAGGAGTGGAGGTTAAGGAAACCCATTGGATATGGCAATACTCCGGACAGATTTCAGGGGCTGTCGGCTCCAGTCTAGGCGGCTATAACTTCGCAATTCAGGAGAGTCTGGGAGTTGGGATGGGATTTAATCAAAGTTGGCTCCAAGTCGAACCTGGCGGTCCATAGGTCAAGAAGATACTGATTGAGGGCGGGCACATCCCGCCAATGCAGGTCATGATCCATTAAGCAACCGGTTGGAGCAGGGTCACGCAGGCTTGGGCGATCGCCCATTCCTCCTGGGTATGAATCACCAGCACCCGCACCGCCGAGTTGGGTGCGGCAATGTCCTGGTCCTCCTTAGCGCGCTTGAGGTCCTCAGCGTTAAGCTGCAGGCCCAAAAACTCAAAGCCTGCACAGGCCCGCCGCCAAACCAGGGGGCTATTTTCTCCAATGCCGGCGGTAAAGACCAGTACATCTAGGCCCCCCAGGCTGGCGATCAACCCACCCATTTCCCGACGCAACCGGTGGATGAACAGATCAATGGCGAGCTTCGCCTGGGGATGGCCTTGCTCCATGGCCTCTACCACCAGGCGCATGTCGTTGGAAAGGCCCGAAATCCCCTTCAAGCCCGACTGCTTATTCAGCAGCTCATCCAGTTGGTCAGCGCTATAACCTTCCTGGCGGATCAGGTGAATCAGAATGCCGGGATCTACGCTGCCCGAGCGGCTGCCCATCATTAGCCCATCCAGAGGTGTAAACCCCATGGTGGTGTCTACGCCCATGCCATCCTTGACCGCCGCCAGGGAGCAGCCGTTGCCCAGGTGACAGGTGAGAATTTTCAGTTGAGCAAGATCCTGCCCGACTAGGTGGGCGGCCCGCTGGGCGACGTACTGGTGGCTAATGCCGTGGAACCCGTAGCGGCGAATGCCCTGCTCGACCCAGTGGTAAGGGCCGGGATAGGTGGAGGCGGCCTCGGGCATGCGGGCATGGAAGGCCGTGTCAAACACCGCTACCTGGGGCAAGTTGCCCAGGATCTGCTCCATCGCCTCAATGCCTTGCAAATTCGCCGGATTGTGGGCCGGGGCCAGGGGAATCAACCGTCGAATCGCCGCCTTGACCTGCCCATCGATGCGGACGCTATCCATATAGTCGCGGCCACCGTGCACCACCCGATGCCCGACCACCGCAATCTCCGACAAATCCCCTAACACCTGGGTAGGTCCCTGCACCAGGGTATTCAGCATGGCAGCTAACCCCTCTGCTTTGTCGGTCATCGGCAGTGCTTCCTTAATGGACTCCCCTGCTTGATTCTGAGCGGTGAGTTCTACCTGGCCAGCCGCATGGGTCCAATCGAGGGCCGCCCGCCATACCGGCTCGGGGGCCAGACTAGCCGCGGAGCTTTGGGTAAGGTCAAACAGACAGCTTTTATGGCTGCTAGATCCGGCATTGAGGACAAGGATTTTCATGGATCATCCCGAAATTCAGCAATCATCTCTGGGGTGTGAAAAACCGTGTCGGCAATGGATACGGCGTTATTCAGCACATGGAAGTAGTCAATTTTGCGGTTCAGAGCCTCTAGTTCCTGATGGAGACGGGACTCTTCCTCCCCCTCGGCTTTTTCTAGTTTCCCGAGTAGGTCTCCCCTGGCAATCTGGTAGTAGGACTGCATATCCCGACAAAAGGAATGCAACTCGGTGACCGTGTTAATGGGGGAATGGCCCTGGATGCCAAAGAGAGGTTTCTTATTTTCCATGGTTGCTCAGGATGACCGTAATAAATATGGAAATCAATACAGGCGCTGACCTGATTTTAAGGGAAATGGTTGAAGTCGAGGGGCTAGAAATGGCCGCCCTAGGTGCCCGGTCGGGCCTCTAACTCGGCGGGCAAGTGGGAGCGATCGCCATGTTTCATCAACATTGGGCCATGCACGTCAAAGCGAACCACGCTGACGGAAGCCACGGGTAGGTTGATGCGATCGCGGTATCGCCCCACATCAATACCCAACAGGCTGCAAAGAATAATCCGAATGGTAGCCTTGTGGGACACCACCAGCACATTCCCTTCGGTGAACTTCTCCTCAATTTCGGCGATCACCAGGGCTGCCCGACTGGCAATTTGCACCGAAGTTTCCCCCCCCGTGGGCGGATTCCAGGCCGGTTCGGTGAGCCAACGGACATAGTCCTGGTGGAAGTGCTCACTGACATAGTCTGGGGTTTGCCCCTCCCACTGGCCATAGTGGATTTCCTTCAGGCCATTACGCACCTGCATATTCAGACCAATGGCCTGACACAGGGGCATAGCCGTGGCTACGGTGCGCTTCATGGGGCTGACAAACACGGCCTGCCAGGGCAAAGCCTTGTAGGTTGCCGCAAAGGCCTCTGCCATCGCCACACCTTCTGGCGTCAGCTCTGGGTCTTGCACACCGCAGTAGCCACCGGTCTGGCTGGCAGCGGTCTCGCCGTGGCGGAGCAGGTAGAGGTCGAGGGGCATGGGAGGAACGGGGGGAGAGGTCGAGGGGTGGGGCGGAGGGGAGAGAGGAGAGAGTTTTGAATGATGAGTTCTGAATTCAAAATTCAAAACTCTCCTAAATCTCCCTCACACCCGTAGCCCGGCCCGGGACTGGTCGTACTCCATCATCTCCACGGGCACCGGGGAAACCTTCCAGATGTTGGTGCAGTAATCGCGAATGGAGCGATCGCTGGAAAATTTGCCCATGCGTACGGCGTTGATAATGGACATGCGGGACCAATTTTCTGGATCCTTGTAGGCCATCCCCACTCGATCTTGGGCGTCGATGTAGGACTGGTAATCGGCCAGCAGCAGGAAGGGATCCTGGTAGAGCAGGTTATCGGTCATGGGTCTGAACAGTCCCCCATCGCCCTTGGAGAAGAAACCGGAGTTGACCAGATCAATGACTTCTTTCAGTTGGGGATTGCTGTTGTAGTAATCCCAGGGGTTGTAGCCACTGGCTTTGAGAGCCATCACCTGATCCGCCGTGAGGCCAAACAGGAAGAAGTTCTCGTCGCCCACCAGCTCTCGAATTTCGACGTTGGCGCCGTCCAGGGTGCCAATGGTGAGGGCGCCGTTCATGGAGAATTTCATGTTGCCGGTACCCGAGGCTTCCTTACCGGCGGTGGAAATTTGCTCCGACAGGTCGGCGGCGGGGTAGACCCGTTGGCCAAAGGTGACATTGTAGTCAGGCAAAAAGACCACCTTGAGGCGATCACCAAGGGTCGGGTCATGATTGACCACATCGCCCACGGCATTGATGAACTTAATCATCAGCTTGGCCATGTAGTAGCCGGGAGCCGCCTTACCCCCAAAGATAAAGGTGCGAGGCGCAATCTCCAGGTTAGGGTTTTGCTTCAGCCGGTTATACAGAGTAATGATGTGCAACACGTTGAGGTGCTGACGCTTGTACTCATGAATGCGCTTCACCTGAATGTCAAACATCGAGTCGGGGCTAACGGCAATGCCCGTGCGCTGGAAGATATAGGTGGCCAGATCCTGCTTAATTTCTCGCTTGATCTGCCGCCAGTACTGACGGAAGCCACCATCCTGGGCGTATCCTTCGAGCTGGCGCAGGTCATCCAGGTTATGGAGCCAGCCATCGCCAATTTTCTCGGTGTAGAGGCGAGCTAGGCGGGGGTTACTGAGGGCAATCCAGCGGCGCGGGGTAACGCCGTTGGTGACATTGCAAATCTTGCCGGGGAACAGTTCGTGGAAGTCTTTCAGGATGGTTTGCTTCACCAGCTCGCTGTGCAGTTCCGCCACCCCGTTGATGGCATAGCTGCCCAGGCTAGCCAGGTTGGCCATGCGCACGTAGCGTTCGCCCGTCTCATCAATCAGCGAGAGCCTAGCCAGCTTACCAGGGTCGTTCATGTACTGCACCCGCACCTCATCCATAAACCGTTGGTTAATTTCAAAGATGATTTCCAGGTGGCGCGGCAATAGCCCCCCAAACAGAGATAGGGGCCACTTTTCCAAGGCTTCGGGCAACAGGGTATGGTTGGTGTAGGCAAAGGTCTGGCGGGTAATCTCCCAGGCTTGCTCCCAGCCCATACCGTGCTCATCCACCAGCAGGCGCATGAGCTCCGCCACGCCGATCGACGGGTGGGTGTCGTTCAACTGGGCGGTAAACTTCTCGTGGAAGCTATCCAGCTTGCGGCCCGAAGCCAGGTGAATGCGAATCATGTCCTGCAGGGCGCAGGACACGAAGAAGAACTGTTGCTCTAACCGCAGTTGTTTCCCTTCGATCTGCTCGTCGTTGGGGTAAAGCACCTTGGAGATATTCTCGGAGGTAACTTTGCTATCGACCGCCCCGTAGTAGTCGCCCACGTTGAAGGATTGGAAATCGAAGGATTCCACCGCTTCCGCCCGCCACAGCCGCAGGGTGTTGACGGTATTCACCTTGTAACCGGGAATCGGCGTGTCGTAGGGAATGCCCTTCACCTGCTTGCCGGGAACCCAGCGCTTACGGAAACGGCCATCGGAATCGGTGTAGCCTTCGGTGTAGCCGCCAAAACCCACCGTCACGGCCCCCTCGGGGTGGGGAATTTCCCAGGGGTTGCCGTACTGCAACCACTTGTCGGTGATTTCCACCTGCCAACCATCGCGGATTTCTTGGTCAAAAATGCCGAATTCGTAGCGAATGCCGTAGCCAATGGCCGGGATTTGTTCACTGGAGAGGGACTCCATGTAGCAGGCGGCTAAGCGGCCCAGGCCACCGTTGCCCAGGCCAGGTTCTTCTTCCTGGGCCAGCAGTTCGTCAAAGTCTAAGCCCGATTCTTGCACCGCTTGCTTCACCGGCTCTTCAATGCCCAGGTTAATTAAGTTGCGACCCAGGTGGGGGCCCAGCAAAAATTCCGCCGACAGGTAGGTCACCACCCGTACTTCCGGCTTCAGATAGGTGCGAGCGGAACTCAGCCAACGCTGCATCATGCGATCGCGCACCGTATAGGCCAGGGCCAGGTAAAAGTCGTTGCGGCTCGC
>DVEE01000195.1 GCA_015295885.1 Leptolyngbyaceae cyanobacterium M65_K2018_010 | reverse complement strand
TTGTTTCTGGCTGGCCAAAGCGGCTTCCGTCCGCTTGAGTTCGGTGACATCCCAAAACACCCCCTGCATACCGGCAATTTCCCCCTCCGCACTGAGGATCGGCGATTTGATCACCTGTAAATAAATCGGTCCCTTCGGGGGGCCTGGGTCGTAGGTTTCTACCTGGTTGAGGGGCTGTCCCGTCGCCATGACCTGCTCATCCTCTTGGGCCCAACGCTGGGCCATGGGTTGAGGGAATAACTCCCAGGCTGTTTTGCCTAAGCAATCTTCCAGGGGTTGATCGAGCAGGGCTAGGTAGGCCGGGTTGGCAAAGGTTAAACGCCCCTGGCGATCAATCCGGTATAGCCCCTGGGGCAACACCTCGGTGAGCGAGCGATATAGCATCTGGCTTTCCTGCCGGGAAAGCTCGGCCAACTTGCGTTCGGTAATATCCCGAACCATCACCAGCACTTCGTTATCGCCACTCACTACTACCCGTGCCTCTTCGTGTTGCCAACCCTTAGCCGTTTCAAACTTGTACTCATAGACCTGGGGCTGTCCAGTATCCAGCGCTAAGCGAATATAATGCATCCGCTCCGCAACTCTATCAGGGGGTAACACCACCGACATGGGTTGCCCAATTTGGACCTGGGCGGGGGCAATTAGGGTGACTGATCCGGAACTCATCACATCCAGGCAAATGCCTTGGCGGTTATAGCGCAGCAGTAGGTCAGGGATGGCCTCCAGAATCAGGCGTTGGGTAGACTGCACTCGGTGCAGGGCCGCGGTACGTTGGGCCACCGTGGCTTCTAGGGTTTGGTTGTAGTCGGCCAGCACCCGTTGGGCCTGCTTGCGGGGGGTGATGTCTTGAAAGGCTGCGATCGCAAACTCCACCTGGCCAGACCGATCAAAAAAGGGAGTGCTCACCATTTCAATGGGAATCTCCTGGTCTACCCGGCGCAGCACAATATCGTCGGCCCAACCCTTTTGCCCCCTGAGGGAGCGAGCCAGAGGCAACTCCTGCACCGGGTATAGGGCTACGCCATCGCCCCGATAGGCAGGAAAGGCTTCGGCCAGGCCTAGGCCTGGTACGGAGGGCATATCTTCCAACCGCAACAATTGACGGGCCTCAGCACTGGCAAAGACCATTTTGCCCTGGCGATAGTAAACCACAATCCCCAGGGGTATGACATCCAAAAAATCCCGCCAGCGGCGTTCACTCTGCTTCAGCGCCTGGTTGAGATGTTCTAGCTCCGCAAAGGAACGTCCCAATTGAGCCGCCATGGTATTAAAGGCTAGGGCCAGTTCCCGCAGTTCACCAAAACGGCCCACGGTCAGCGGAGTCTGCCATTGCCCTTGGGCCATGCCCTGCACCGCCAACTGCAACATTTTCAGTGGCTTCAGGATGTGATCAACCACGATCAGGCCGCCCACCCAGGAAACGATGAGGGCTAGAAGACTGATCAGGGCCAGTTGCCAAAAACCGGGATAAACACCCCACACGCTCAGCAACCCGATCACCCCCAGCAGTTGCAGCGCCAAAATAACCAGCAGAAGGGTGCGTAGGGAAAGGGTTTGAGACCAACGGCGCAGGCGATGCAGGAGCGGGAGTCTTGGCACTGGCACAACAGGCGAAACTAATTTCAGCAAAACACCCTACCTTCTATTAAGGATAGGACCACTGAGGAACCGAGAGAACGATAATTATTAAAGACTTGATACCCAACCCTAGAGCCTCCCTTGCGTTCATCCCTTAGCCTATCCTTAACCCCAAGTTGACCCTTAGCCTGTAATTATTTATGGTGTGGTTTTTGCCTTGACTGTAGCGCAACACTGGTAGCCCCATAATGTCTAATGTCTATGCCCCGACCTCAGCCGACATAGCGCTGAAGACCGAAAATCTACAAGTGTACTATGGATCCAACCTGGCAGTACGCGACGTAGACTTGGAAATTCCCAAAAACCAGATTGTGGCCTTTATCGGTCCCTCCGGCTGTGGTAAGAGCACGGTCCTGCGTTGCTTCAACCGCATGAATGACCTGATTCCGGGCTGCCGAGTGGAAGGCAAGATCACCTTCCACGGTCGAGATATCTACGCAGATAGCGTTGATGCCGTGGAACTGCGCCGCAAAATCGGCATGGTGTTTCAAAAAGCCAACCCCTTTCCCAAATCTATCTACGAAAATATTGCCTGGGGGGCTCGCGTCAACGGCTTTAAGGGCGATATGGATGAGCTGGTGGAAACCTCTCTCCGTAAGGCGGCCGTGTGGGATGAGGTAAAAGATAAGCTGCGGGAGAGTGGCCTTTCCCTATCCGGGGGGCAACAACAACGCCTCTGCATTGCCCGTGCTATTTCAATTCAACCCGACATCATTTTGATGGATGAACCCTGCTCGGCCCTCGACCCGATTTCCACCATCAAAATTGAGGACACGATGAAGCAACTGAAGGAAGACTACACCATCATCATCGTCACCCACAATATGCAGCAGGCTTCTCGGGTGTCTGATCGCACCGCTTTCTACAACGCCGAAGCCACGGATCGGGGTGGCAAGGTCGGCTACCTGGTCGAGTATGACAACACGGAAGTTATCTTCAATAACCCCCGCGAGCAGTTCACCCGCGATTACGTGTCCGGTCGGTTTGGTTAAAGTCGCAGTTGCCCTGCCCCCTAGTCCACCTTTGGGCTGAAGCTATTGGGAGTTTGGATGACCGATTGGGGACTGGACTGCCGCTGGTATGGCGTAGGAGCCAATTGATGCAGCTCAACCCCAGGAAATCCCCTCCCCGGGGGACTCCCTGGGGCCCAGGTTAGGGAGTATGCTGGCAGCACATCCATAAGGTGATGCCGTGGACAATACCAACTACGAAAAGCTGGCCGGGGTTTTCAACCGAGCTAGCCAAGAGGGCAAAAGTGCCTTTTGCAAAATGTTGTGGAGCAATCAACCCGAGGTGGTGCAAGCTCAGCTTAAACCACTGTTGAGTGCTGTGACCATCGCAGCCCTAAGCCAGCTGGAGGAGTAACCCTCACGGCTGCTCCATTAAGCGCTCCAGGGCGGTCTGCAAATCTGCCGTCAATTGTTCCACGGCGATCTTGGCCGCTCGCCGGGATTGGCTGTAATCCGCCCAGCGATCGCCCACCGGAATGGGTTGGCCCAGGGTAATCACGGCATGGCGGCGACCTAACTGAGGTCGCTTAGGCACCGCGGTACCTTTCACCCGTTCCACCAAATCAAACAGAATCAGGGTGGTTTCGGCAAATCGCTCAAAGCTCGGTTGGTCCTTCACGTAGTGCCCACTCACTGCCACAAAACTTTCCACCAATCGCATGTGCCGCAGATGCAGGCTGGCCTCGGCGGCGATCCAGTCCGCTAAACCCCGGTCAAAAGCAGGTAGGCGGTCCAGGTCATCAAAATCTTCTCGATAGATGTAGGTCCAGCCCGCTTCCTCCAAACGGCGGCAGCGGGTTTCGAGGTTACCGGTGCTAGCTAGACCAAAAAATCGCTCCCCCACCTCCAGGGCGCGATGCAGCACCTGGGTTAACCGCTGACCCACGGCATCGGGGTCGGGGGTCGATGGTGGTGGTAAAGGACCCCCGTAAAAGCGTTGATAAAACTGCTCCATCTGCGTGAGCAGGTGCTGCCCCAGGGTCGATAGCCGTTGGTAGTAGGCCTCCGTGGACGCTTCCGTGGGTCTGGCAAAGGCCCGATCCGGCAAACCGCAATCCCGTTCTAATCGGCTGAGCAGCCGGTTCAAAGCCGCCCAGTTAGGCTGGGGATAGAAGTATCGCAATCCCACGGGCAGCAGCACCACCTGTTCCGAACGACCTTCCCGGTGCAAATCTTCCACCGCCCAAAACGCCACCTGGGCGGTACCCGGTTCCAGGGGGCTGAGAATTTCCCCATGGCCATTGGTAGCTCCCTCCGGGGCGATCGTCACTGGAAACGGTCCATTGAGAATGTGCTCCCGCACAGACTTCAAAGCCTTTAGATCCAGCCGGCGACCCCGATGGACCGGAATGCCGCCCATACTGGCAAAGAACCACTCTAACCAGGATCCCGCCCACAGAGGCATCCCCCGGTCGTACATAAAGAAGCTATGGATGGGGACTTTTAGGGTCATCCCCTGCTGCCGAGCGGCCCGAGGCACCAGACGAGAGAACAGATAGGACAGACAGAGGGGATCATCAACCTGGCTGTGGCGAAAGGCCATAATTAGACGACTCTTGCCCGATTGAAAACGCTCAAATTCTGTCGCCAGCACCTCAGGGTTTGTACAGGTCACCGGCCAGATGCCCGCCGGCAACCACCGCCGCAACCTAACCCGGAGCAAAAATGGCAATACCCAGTACCCCCCTCGCACCACCCAGGCCCGATAGTGGGGAGGAATAAAGCCCAGGCGGGGCTGAACTTGGGCATCCTTTGGCAAGGCCAACTCCTTGAAATTGTGGGATTGTTGCCCTTGGGGTGGGATCTGCCCATGGGGCAGCTAGGCCAGGGCAGCTAAGGGGCTAGTACCCATCTTTAGCCGTACTCCATCTAACCATGGTTCCCGCTCAGTAAGCGGCCTCCGGATCAATCCATAGACCTTGGCAGCCAATACCTTGAGGCCCCTGGACTGAGCAGATTGTTAATTTTGAGCAGCCACCCCCTCTCCCGTGGTGAGGGTAGCGGCGGTTAAAATAAAAAGTGCCTGATCCCGAACAAGCCCCCTGGGATCAGACACATTTACTGGGAAAACGCTATTTCGGTAGAGATTGGCTAGCGCCCAATTGCCCCCAAGTGGACCTTAGCTATCGCTCACCGGCGTTCTCCAGAATTAAATCTATTGTCTAAAGAATTCGGGTGATCGACTTCGAGAGAATTACCGAATCAAATCTCTAGTGGGCCCAGGCTTAGGCTAGCGGATTCGGTAAGATTACCCAAGTAAAGTTGAGCCACTGGTGGGCGGGAAAGTCAATCCCGCCGCTGAAGGGACCGACCCTAGAAAACAGACCTTAGAAAATCGTTAAATCCCATTCGGCATCGCTGAAATGGTCAGGCCCAACCAGGTCTGCCCGAACCGCCAAATAGCGATTGCAGTAGATGGAGGATTGTTTAAACCGAGGATTGGGGCATCCGGATCGGGCGTCTTGCTCCGCATAGGCTTCCAGGTACTCCGGCGCAATGGCTTGGGCGTAAGCGTGGGCTGGGTGTGGTTTTGAGATAGACATAAACCCCTCACAACAGCGAGAACGAATTTTCTTTTTCCTAAAGATAATCTCGCCTTTTCCTCAGTCGCCAGAGCTTTTGAAAGGTTTAAGTTTCAAAATGGAACTCCCAGGGGTAGCGTCAGCGGCGAAACGCTGGTGCGCGTCTAGCCCTGGGCCCAATTGCTTGAACCGGCGGCGGAGTTTGCGGACATGTAGCCCGACTGCCCCTAGGGGATTAGGCACCGATGGTTTAGCACCGGGGTCTGACCCTGTGGGTCTGCCTCCTGAGGGGGCCGGCTTTAGCCTCAGATGGAGGGCTCAGGTCGTATACTCGGCATTGATTTTGACGTAGTCATAGCTGAGGTCGCAGCCCCAGGCCTGCCCTACCCCAGGCCCGCTGCCGATACTGACCTGAATCGCTACTGTGTCGGTTTTTAGGTACTCACCCTGACAGGTTTGTTTCAGGTAGGCGCTGGCCGCCGGGCGATCAAAGGCTAGGGGTTGACCATGTTCCATCAACAGAATGGGACCTAGTTGCACCCGCAGATCATCCTGTTCAAAGGTGACTCCAGCCCGACCGGCCGCCGCCGCAATCCGGCCCCAGTTGGGGTCGTGGCCAAAAATCGCCGCCTTCACCAGGGAGGAGCCGGCGATGGTGCGGGCTACCTGGTTCGCGGCCGCATGGTTGACCGCTCCCGATACAGTCACTTCGATTAGGCAGGTAGCCCCTTCGCCATCCCGGGCAACGGCTTTGGCCAGGTATTGGCAAACGGCGGTCAACATGGCTTCTAGTTGGTCGGCTTCGGCCCCCTCATCGGTAATCGCCGGGGTGCGTGATTCCCCATTGGCCAGGGCAATGAGGGAATCGTTCGTGCTGGTGTCGCCATCGACGGTAATTTGGTTAAAACTGCGATCGGCAGCGCGGCGTAACATATCCTGCCAGAGGGTGGGAGAAACGGTGGCATCGCAGGTGACAAAGGCCAGCATGGTTGCCATATTGGGGTGAATCATGCCGGACCCCTTAGCGATGCCGCCGATGCGCACCGGCCGATCGTGGAGGATGGTTTCCATGGCTACGGATTTAGTCACTAAGTCCGTGGTGATAATGGCTGCCGCCGCCGCCGCTGACCCAGTTGGGGAGAGGGCCTCAACCACCCGAGGGATAGCCGCTTTGAGTTGATCCATTTTGATCCGCTGGCCAATCACACCCGTGGAGGCGATCAGCACGGACTCCGGCGGAAGACTTAGGGCAGCAGCTAAGGCCTCTGCACTCTCCAGGGCATCCACCCACCCTTGGTTGCCGGTGCAGGCATTGGCCTGGCCCGCGTTGACTAAAATTGCTCTAGCGCTGGTGCGGGCTTCCAGGCGCTGCCGACAGTAGTCTACACAGGCTGCCCGGACATGACTGGTGGTGAAGACTCCGGCGGCGATCGCATCACAGTCTGAATAAATCAGCGCCAGATCTGGGGCTCCCGAGGGCTTCAGCCCAGCCACTACCCCCGCCGCCTGAAACCCCTTGGGGGCTGTAATGCCCCCTTCAATCACCCGCCAGTCTGCCATTCGTCTGTCCCCTTCCAGTATTGGGGGGATTATATCAAGTTCGGCCGAGCGGTAGATGCCCCTCAGCCATGGCAGCGGCCTTCCCCCGGGGTGGCCCAATCTCCTATGGCGTCCCACCCCATCTCTAGGCGGTAGGCTAAGGTTCCTCACCCGTTAGCGGATTCGCGGTCATTGGATGGCACACTGGATTTGAGCTCGCCCTTGGCCAACCGCGGGTCAGCTGGTCCAGGCGTACCCCCATGAATCCTATGAAACTAACGGTTACCCAAGTACTGCAACACTACGGTATGTGCGATGCTTCAGCCGCGATCGCCCTGGACCCACAGCATTTTGTGGTTGCTAACGACGAAGACAATATCTTGAGAATCTATTCCTTAATGGCATCGGGAGGGCCAGTGGCCTGGGGAACCCATGGCCGGGCGGGCCTTGATGTGAATGGCTACTTTGACAACAACCCCAAACACCGGGAAGTCGATATCGAAGCCGCCGCCCAGATTGGGAGCATCAGCTACTGGATTACCTCCCATGGCAGAACTAAAGATGGTAAACCCAGGCCAGAGCGTCATCAATTTTTTGCCCAGACCATCTCCCAGACGGGTGAAAGGCAAAGTCTGAGACAGGTTGGCGGCTCCTACACCCAATTGGTGGCCGATATGCGGCAGGATCAACGCTTGCAAGGCTACTGTTTTGACCAGGCAGAAAAGTTGCCTCCGAAGCAACCAGGGGGCCTCAATATCGAGGGATTAACCGCTACCCCCAGCCAAGAGTTATACCTTGGTTTTCGCAATCCCATTCCCCAGGGTAAAGCTCTGCTTTTGCCGCTCAAAAATCCCCAAGACTTGGTGCAAAACAATCATGCCAGGGCTCAGTTTGGGGAACCCATTGAGCTGGATTTGAATGGCCTGGGGATTCGCAGTATTGACTACTGGGCTAGCCAGAAATGCTACCTCATCATCGCTGGAATCTACCACGGGGGTGATGAATTTGCCCTGTATCGGTGGTCGGGGTTGGAGGACAAACCCCAGCCCATGGAAATCACGGGCCTACCGCCGGACTTTCGCCCGGAGGGGGTATTCTTTCACCCCCACCAGGACCATCAGTTTCATTTGCTCAGTGACGACGGCTCAATAGTGCGAGGGGCCGGGGTGCCTTGCAAGGATATTCCCGATAGCCACCACCCCCACAAGTATTTTAGGAGCCTGGTGGTGGAGCTGGCCCGCGAACCGGAACAGCCCCCTGGGCCCCTGGCGCCAGACCCTTAAGCTAGCCTCGGTGGTGAAGCCCCCAGCAGGTCCGCCAGGGATCGCCCTTGGATGGAGGCATCCAACAACTCCATAGGGTGAACCAGGGGCATGACTTGGCCTTGCTGGGCCAGGTGCCTTTGAATTTGGAGGGAACAACCTGGGTTGGGGGACGCGATCAACTGGGCCCCGGTATTCATCAAGTTTTTCACCTTCATCTGGCCGAGTTCTTCGGCCACCTGGGGTTGCAGCATGTTGTAAACGCCGGCGCTACCGCAGCAGAGAGCGGCATCCAGAGGTTCCCGCAGGGTGACCCCAGGAATTTGCCGGAGCAATTGGCGAGGTTGTAGGCTAATTTTTTGGCCGTGGAGTAGGTGGCAAGCATCCTGGAACACGATCGGCAGTTCACCCTCGGTAAGGGGATGAAGCGGCGCGGTCAGCCCCACCTCCGCCAGGAACTCTTGGACATCCCTGACTTTGGCGGAGAACGCCTGGGCGCGATCGCGGTACTCCGGGTCATCCTGCAAAATATGGCCGTACTCTTTCAGGGTGTGGCCACAGCCGGCCGCATTAATAATCACATAATCCACCTGGGCCGGCTCAAAGATATCAATCATCTGGCGGGCCAGGGTCTGGGCCTGGGCCTCTTGCCCCTGGTGGGCGGGCAGGGCGGCACAGCAGCCCTGCCGACGAGGGACCACCACCTCACAACCATTGGCGGCGAGAACCCGTGCCGTAGCCCGATTAACATCGGCAAAAAATACCCGCTGCACGCAGCCCAGCAGCATGCCAACCCGGTAGCGCTGGGCTCCCACGGCGGGGATAACCTCGGGCAGGTGATCCTGAAAACTGTCGGCGGTCACCGGTGGCAGTAGAGACTCCATGGCGGCCAGGGAGGCAGAAAGCTTGGGCAGCCACCCCGTCTGGTGCACGAGGCGAGATAGGCCCAGTTTTTGGTAAAGATACAGGGGGCCTGCGGCTAGCCGCAGGCG
>DVEE01000476.1 GCA_015295885.1 Leptolyngbyaceae cyanobacterium M65_K2018_010 | reverse complement strand
TCGCTTTTCCGTCACATTGATAGACACTAAGGCCGCAATGATGCCATCCTCAAGGCGGTTTTCGAACTTTAGGCTATCTTGATCCAACAGGCGCTCGAACTCATCGATGTAGGATAACCCCGGCGGCGTATTCACAGCGGCCCCTAGATCCACTAAAAGATCCGTTAGCCACATGGCGTGGCGCGCTTCGTCGGCCACATGATGGGATAGGTCTTTGATCAGATCGGGGGATTGCCCATCCAAGGTTTCGATTAAATCGGTGAGATCCTTGCAACTGCGCTGTTCGTTATACCGGTAGCGGTTCAGAGTGATGTAGTGAATCTCCGGGTCTTTGACCACCTGTCTCATCACATCACGGGCACTTAGGGTATTCAGAAACTTTTTGGGATAAGTGACAGCCATGGACCTGCCTAAGTTTTATGAAATGTTAGGAGAATTTTAGCGCAGGTCTTTGGCCTGGGGGAGGGAAGGCTTTATTTTTCTACCAGCAACAGATTACTGCTATGGTCAGCCTGGACGAGGCCCTTAACCGACTAGGCAGAACCCAACCAGGCATTGAGCCCAAGCCGCTCGGTATTCGGCCCTTGGGCCCGGCCCACTCAAACCCAGCAGTCTCCTGGGCGTTGCCTCCCGCTTCTGAGCTTAGGAGACTGGCGCTAACCTGTCTTGGGCCAGCTGGTGTTTGAAGGTTTCTAAGTCTCCCATTAAGTCGCCCTGCAAAACGCTGCTTTGCTGACCAGATTTGAGCCACTTGACCTGCACTATCCCCTGAGCCGCCTCCTCATCGCCCAGGATCAGACAGGCCACTGCCCCACTGCGATCGGCTCGCTTAAACTGCTTGCTAAAGGCCGAGCCACTCAGGTCAAGTTCCACCGCCAAGCCTTCCTGCCGCAGCAGTTGGGCCAGTTTCAGCGCTTGGGCTTCGGCCTGTTCTCCCCGCGAAACCACGTAGAGGTCAGGGGGAGAAGCCTGCCCAGGGTTCAGCTTCTCGAGCAACAGGGTGAGCCGCTCTAGACCAATGGCCCAACCCACCGCCGGGGTGGCAGGACCGCCCAACTCTTCCACCAAACCATCGTAACGACCACCGCCACAGACCGTAGCCTGGGCTCCCAAGTCGCTGGAGAGAATCTCAAAGGCGGTGTGGGTGTAGTAGTCGAGCCCACGCACCAGGCGGGGGTTGAGGATGAAGTCAATGCCCAAGTCGGTTAATTGCTGTAGAACCCGATCAAAGTGGCGCCTAGACTGATCCCCCAGGTAGTCCAAAATGTTAGGGGCTTCGGCGGCAATTCCCTGGGTTTTTTCGTCTTTACTATCTAAAATCCGCAGGGGGTTGCGGACCAGACGCTCCTGGGAGTCTGGGTCTAAATCAGCCTTGAATGGAGTCAGGTAAGCCACCAGGGCTTCTCGATAGTGCAGGCGGTCGTGCTTATCTCCCACGGAGTTCAAGTAAAAGGTTAAGTTCTTCAGGCCCAGGGCTGTTAGCAAATCCGTAGCCAGCAGGATCACCTCCACATCGGCTCTGGGATCGGCACTGCCCAAAACCTCCACGCCAATCTGGTGAAACTGTCGTTGACGGCCCTTTTGGGGCCGTTCGTAGCGAAACATGGGGCCACTGTACCAGAGTCGCTGTACCCCACCCTGGGCATAGAGGCTGTGCTGAATGTAGGCCCGCACGACCCCGGCAGTTCCCTCTGGACGTAGGGTGCAGGAGCGATCGCTGCGATCCAGAAAGGTATACATTTCCTTGCCGACCACATCGGTTGCCTCACCAATGCTTCGCTCAAACAGAGAAGTTTGCTCAAAGGTGGGAGTGCGGATTTCCTGGTAGGCGGCCCGCTGAAAAAGCCCCCGTGCGATCGCCTCGACTCGCTGCCAGGTATGGATGTTAGCTACCTTCAGATCGTGACCCACTAACTGGGGTTTGGGCAAAATATCTTCTGTTCCCGGTAGCGATTGAATAAACTCCATAGGGCAGTTGGGTGAGGCAGGGCAGAGAAATCATCATACCCCGTGGCCTAGCCGTTAAGCCTCGGTCTCTGGAGCGGTATATTCGGGTAAAACACAGCAGTTCACTTCATCAATGCACACCTTGCCGGACTGTAGGGCCCACCGAAACAGGGCTACTCGGTTGCCAGTCGCAGTTTTCGTCAGGATATTGCTGATATGGTTATCCACGGTGCGTTTGCTGATTTCCAACTTCTCTGCGAT
>DVEE01000252.1 GCA_015295885.1 Leptolyngbyaceae cyanobacterium M65_K2018_010 | reverse complement strand
GCCAATCTCTTTCAGGGTCGGAGCAAACTGGATGACGTAGGCCGTGACGGTTTCGCTCACCGCGGTCTCTAGGGATTTCTGACTGAGGGAGGTGACCAGGGCCTTAACTGCACCGACCACCGCTGGATTGACCCGTTGGCCCAGGGCGGCTTCCAGGTCAAAGGCATCGACTACCTGACCCACGAGCCCCTTAACCTCCGCTGGGGTGATGTCCCTGTCGGCCACGATGGGAATCACCCTGAGGGCTAAATCCCGCAGGGTGGTGGGGTCCAACCCGGGAGCCTGGCTTTGGACGTAGGCCACCAGAGTATCGGTGACTTTTTGCTGTAGGTCGGCTTGCCACTGGTGGGCCTGGTTAATCAAAATCTGCTGGGCCTGACTCGCGATCGCACCACCCCGGCTAGAAAAGTCAAATTGAGCCATCACCTGGTCAAGGATTTGAGCTGACTCCCTTAGGCTCAAAGGAGCATTTTTGGCCCCTAGGGTAAGGCGCAGCAGGGTACTCACTAAAGCCCGCCGTTGATCGACCGCAGTGGGCCACCCGTAGGTTTGCCCATAGACCTGGAGGGTAGATAAAAGTTCATCGACTAGGTCCGCAGACGGCATAGGAAAAAATTGTGCTTAACAACCCACTGTCATTTTAATTCTAGGCCAGTACTAACACGATTGAGGCTGAAATCATTTGGGGTTTTACCCCTATACCCTGTCTTTCGAGGTGTAAAGGAAAATCATGCCGGATTCCCCCAAAAAGACCCAGTTAGAACCACAAAGTAGGAGGTATTTAATGGACGCATTTTTTCAGGCCGATGATGATCCCCGCCAAGCTCTAGAAGTCTATGGGATGATACCAAGCCTGCCTGTAGACCCCCCCTGCCCTGAAATCATTCGCCTGCTAGTTACCCTCTGAGCGAGAAGGGGTTTACCTTCAACCCAGGATATCGGCTCGTCTCTCAGCTACACAGTCAACGTAATCGGTATGTTCTTTCCCAGTAACAGCCTGATATTTCTCCCATCAGGATTCGCGCGTAATGGTGACATCTTCGTTCAGCGACTCAAACGATAAGCCTCGCATCATGGTGATAGAAGATGATGAGGCTAATCGTTTATTATTTGCAGACTATTTGACCTTCGTTGGTTTTGAGGTGCGGGCCCTCGCCGATGGACTCACCCTAGATGAACAGCTGAAAGCGTTTCAACCGGATTTGCTACTACTTGATTTAGGCCTACCCCACATCGATGGCTATAGCTTGTTAGCCACCCTGCGCGATCATCCCCAAGGGCAGTCTTTGCCTGTAGTGGTGGTTTCGGGCTATGCCTTTTTAGAAAACCAGAATCGAGCCCTCGCCCTAGGAGCCCAAAAATACCTGGTCAAGCCGATTCGGCTGAAAGAGTTGATAGGTACCATCTCCACCGTCCTAGCCGCCCAGAATCCTAGGTTTGCCAGCCTAGCCCAGGGGGCGGAGCCAGAGGGTCTGGGGAATTGGCCGCGGCTTCCCCGTCCCAGCCCCGATGACGCCGGTTCACGGCCCCCAAATTGCGATCGCAGGCCCGAAGAAACGAACTGAGGAGAGCGGGTCTTGACTCTGCCCCCGATGACGGGTTCCTATGCCCTGTAGGCTACCGACCCTTTAGGGTTTGGACACCGCCTCGCCACCATCTACGGTGGATCGCTGTTCCGCTAAAAACTGTTCCACTTCACGGCTGAGATCCTTCACCGCGTCACCAATATCCGCGATCGAGGATTCCAACTGAGAGGAGGTCATAATGGCAGACTGGAGCTGGTTGAGGATCTCTCGTACCTGCTCCTTATAGTGATCTTCGAACTCCCTTGGGTCCATAAACTCAAGTACCTTGCCAACGTAACAACTCTGGACATGGGGGATGCCAACAACTACAGAGGGTTTTTGGCAAATTCCGGAAGATATTCGAAAAAGACGATGGAGAATTTCCTATCTCCTAATAAAAGAGCCTGCGGCCGGATCAGGCTGCCGTGGAATTACCGAGAAATTTAAGCAGGATAGCCCCTAGAACGGCGGTACAGAAACCCAGATTTTCGCTCAGACTGTACTGATCGTTAGAACGATGCCTCAAAACCGGGTTCCTAGCCCTAGGGCACCGATGCTCTAGGCCTGGATCGCCGACAACCAAGGGCGGGCGCGGTCCATCGTCCCCCAGTTTGCCGCTATGCTGGGAATTACCGTGGTTAAAAGC
>DVEE01000277.1 GCA_015295885.1 Leptolyngbyaceae cyanobacterium M65_K2018_010 | reverse complement strand
GCTCACCCTGCCCTCCTCCGGGTTGACCCACTTCTTCCAAGCCTGGGCTGTAGTGCCCCAGGAATTTTCCACCAGCTTGACCACCGGCGTTTCGGTGCCCAATGCGGAAGAGTGGATTACGTTAATTACGAGCCAGTTTCTTCACGGTGGCCTTTTACATCTGGCGGGTAATATGCTTTACCTCTGGATTTTCGGCAATAACGTTGAAGACCAGATGGGCCACGTTCGCTTCCTCATCTTTTATCTACTCTGCGGTGTGCTAGCCAACCTGGCCCAGTGGTTTTTCGGCATGGGATCCGCGATTCCTTCCCTAGGGGCTAGCGGCGCGATCGCAGGAGTCATGGGCGCCTATATCTTTCGCTTCCCAGAGGTACGGATTCTCACCCTGGTGCCCATCGGTCCTTTCCCTTTGCCCCTGCGAATTCCAGCTATTTTTTACCTGGGTATTTGGTTTCTCCAGCAAGCCCTCTATGGGCTAGCCAGCCTAGAGGCCCCTACCATGATTGGCATGGAGGGGGGCGGTATTGCCTACTGGGCCCATGCGGGTGGGTTCATCATTGGTGCGCTGCTAGGTCCCATGTTTGGGCTGTTTGGACGTCAACCTCTATCGCCGTTATCCGTGGCGGAAGCCCCCAGGGGGGATTAGATGACGCCCCTAGATTCTGCCCAATTCAGGTGGGAGCCACCGGCTGGATCCTAGGGATGGTGGTCCCAGGACCCAGCCCTCAGGTTAACTGGCAAAGGTTACGGTAAGGCGATGGGGCTTGAGGTAGTCGCGGTCAATCCTGTCGTTATCCACCCACTCCACGGAATCCAACTGGGCCAGAAGATTCTTCAGGGCGGCCAGTTGCAGGGCAATCATGCCGTTGATATCAACGGTTAACTCCAGGCTAGCGGTTGTGATCGCTCCAGCGCTGCGGTCAGCCAAAACCCGTTGCCAGGTGGGTTCGTAGGGCAGCCAGATGTAATGGGCTAAATCTGGCCTCAAGCCGGGTGTCCAGGGTTCACCGGGATAAATGAACACCTCTGGGGCCGCATCCTCGTCGCGGAGATCGCGGATTTCTAGACGGGTCGCCCCCAGGCTGGTCAACAACTGGACCAATTCTTGCTTGCGTTCCCTGAACAGGGTGGCGAAATAGGTGGCTACGGGTAAATAGACCTGTTGTTTGGCCGGTAAGGGATGCTGCCGGTAGTAGCGCTGCACCAGGGGATGCCCGGGGAGAAACTGCAAGCCTACGGGCAGGGCTGTGATCGAGGCTTTGTCCACAACGGTGGCATACCACTCATCTAAATCCACTCGGGCTAGGGCCTGGTAGAGCAGGCGCGAGTCATGGTCGCGCTTACGAATCTGGTGGCTTTGACTAATCTCAGCCGGTAAAGAGTCGTCTAGGAGCAGCCGAATCGCCCAAAACAGGGCGGCGGTGCTGCCTGGTAACTCTAGGGCCGTCACGACCTCTAGGGAATTCACCGCTAAGCCGGTCAAGATCATGAGAGATTGTACCGCCCGCCGCAGATCGAGCTCGGCCCGGGAAATAATCACATCCGGTTCTTTAAAGCTATGTTCGATCGGATCTTGAAAGTCAGCCGGGCTTTGCCCCTGGGCCAAAACATGGAGCAAGGGCCGAGGGCCAAAGTCCTGGTGTTGAGTCAAGAACCGCCGATGAGAAGAGTTCGACCGAGAACGAAAAATCATGGGAGGGATGTTGATAGGGCAGGAAGGGCGGCTTTCAGCTCTAAGCCCCCGGGATCTTCAGGTTGAGCCGTCCCTAACCCGCGGAGCCAGGCCGCGGAGCCATTTTATTCCAGGCCCAACTCTCGCTTGAGCAGGGTAATGGATTTTTCCCCAATGTAGTTATCGCAAACAATCAACTGAGGTGCCCGAATCAGGTCTTCCCTAGCGCGGGCAATGGTTTGCTTAACCATGGGTAGACTGGCCTCATCAAACACCACAATGGTCTGGGCACTGTGGACAACGGCGTTGAGTTTGTAGGCATCTTCGGTTTGAGCCGTCATCACTAAAATATCGTCGCCCCGTAGGCTGTAGCTAATCACCTCCGCCGCCCGTAGAATGCCCGTACTCAGACTGACCATCCCCAAACAGGTTCCCTTGGGCAGGTCTTTTAGGAGACTGAGTTCCTTTTTATAGTCGTAGATATCCACCGCAATCACCCGCACCGATTTGGGTGCTGCGATCGCTTCGGCCTCGTTAATAAAGTAGCGGCTCG
>DVEE01000223.1 GCA_015295885.1 Leptolyngbyaceae cyanobacterium M65_K2018_010 | reverse complement strand
GCTAACATCCACTAGAGCAACCTCAACCACGGCATTGTCGGGCAGAGCGATGCGAGGCAGGTAGGTGACCGTGCCGGTCACCGTAGCTAGATCCGTTTGCACTTGGCCATTCACCTCCAGGGTTTGACTATTATCCGGGGCCAGCTTGACTCTCACCGAGGGTCGACGGGGGAAGGAAGAGCCCCCATAGGTATAAACGATGCCCTCTACTGAGGAGACGGCCACAGCCCGCACCCCGTTTAGTTCCTGTTGACCTGTTTTGCGATTGAACAGATTGATGTAGGGCTGCCCACCCCGGGTAAATACGCGCAGGGCATAGGTGGTCGTTTGAGAAAACACCAGGGTGCCATCCGGTACCTCTCCCTGGATTCGCTCTGGGGTAGGCAATTGAGCCAGTTCACCGAGTTGGCTATCGGCCACCACAAAGGCGCGGTTGATCACCTCGGTTTGGGTCAGCTGAGGGACGGTAATGCGTTGATTGTGGATGGAGAGCGGCCCATTGAGCATAATCCGCTCTCCCAACACCACCGGGGCCAAGGCCTGGGCCGAACCATCCAAATCCATCACGGCGGTCAGGTAGGTGGTCAGGGCCGTACCTGAGCCCGCCTGTACCCCTAGAATGACCGCCCCATCCGCTTGGCCATCGCCAGTGATATCGCCAAAGGCAAACCAGTTGGGTTCTGCGGCTAAAGCCACGGCAAACCGCCCCTCAGGATCTTGGTACTGGCCATCAACCAGGGTGACGGCTACCCACTCCGGCGCTGACTCAAAGCCAACGGGGACTAGATAGGTGCCCGTTTGTAAGGCCTGCCAGCGATCGCACCATTGCTGTTTTTCAGGGGTAAACCCTTCGCGGCTCAAGCAGTTGTAGGAGGTCGGGCTGGTTTGTGCCCATACCGGCGCCAGCGGCAGGAAAGCTACCCCCAGGCCAGCGATCGCTAACCCCAACCCAACTCCCTGGGACCAGTAAGATTTATGCATGGCTCCCTCACATCCTCATTAGTGACCAAATTAGTGACCAACTCTTACTTTACTGAGAACCCTACCCCTGGTTTCGCGGGTTACGGTTTTTGTAACCCTGGTGGTAGTTCGGGCTGGGGCAGCTTGAACATCAGCCCACCAGGGGATCCTGGGCTGGCTTAAGGAATTCATAAAATGTTCATGGACCCTGACGGAAATCTTGCCCTGGGGATCAGAGAGGCCTTAAGACTTTGTTACGATATACACAAATACGCGATCCGCAAATCACTGCCCAGGAGAATCATCCCCCATGTTACAAACCCATACCAAAAAGCCCGTTGTCATTTCTCCTTCGATTTTGTCCGCCGATTTTAGCCGTTTAGGAGAAGAGATTAAGGCCGCCGATGAGGCTGGAGCGGATTGGATTCATGTGGATGTGATGGATGGTCGGTTTGTCCCCAATATCACCATTGGTCCGCTGGTGGTGAATGCCATTCGGCCCTTGACCCAAAAGCCCCTGGATGTGCATTTGATGATTGTGGAACCGGAAAAGTACGTGGCTGATTTTGCCAAGGCTGGGGCCGATATCATCTCGGTCCACGCGGAGCATAATGCTTCCCCCCACCTACACCGCACCCTGGGCCAAATTAAGGAATTGGGTAAGCAAGCGGGCGTGGTGCTCAACCCGTCTTCCCCCCTATCTCTGATTGAGCACGTTCTGGATTTGTGCGACCTGGTGCTGATTATGAGCGTTAACCCTGGCTTTGGGGGGCAAAGTTTTATTCCCAGCATGGTGACTAAGATCCGAGATCTGCGGGAAATGTGCAATGAACGGGGGCTTGATCCCTGGATTGAGGTGGATGGCGGCCTCAAAGTCAACAACACCTGGCAGGTGCTAGAAGCCGGAGCCAATGCCATTGTGGCGGGTTCGGCGGTCTTTAATGCGCCGGACTACGCAGCGGCCATTGCCGGCATTCGCAATAGCAAGCGGCCCAGCCCTGAATTGGCCGCGGTTTAGGGATGAGCTGGGCTAGCCTGGAGCGCGAGGGGCCTCCCGACCCCCAACCAGGCGGCCAAGCTGGGTTGCCCTCTGTCTTGGGGCCTATGACGACCAAAGCCTATGACGACCAAACCGGAAGTGGCGGTGGCGATTTTGTATCAGGGGGAGGGATTCCTGATGCAGTTGCGGGATGATATTCCTGGGATTGCCTACCCCGGTTATTGGGGTTTGTTTGGGGGGCATCTAGAACCGGGGGAATCTCCCGCCGCCGCGGTGCGGCGAGAGTTGCTCGAAGAAATCGCCTACGCCCCTCCCCACCTTGAGCTATTTCGGCGGTTTGAGGCCGAGGCTGTGATCCGTCACGTCTTCCATGGGCCGTTAGGGGTGCCCGTCGAATCCCTTTGCTTGCAGGAGGGCTGGGACTTAGACCTATGGACGATGACGGATGTGCAGCGGGGCGATCGCTACTCCAATCGAGCCGCTCAGGTGCGCCCCATTGGCCCTCCCCATCAACAAATTTTGCTGTCTTTTCTAGGGCACCGTAGGATAGAGCAGGCGATTTGATAGTCCCGGCACCATGACCGAGTCTTCCGAACAACTTGAACTATTTCAAACCTTTCCAACCGGATTACCCGATTACCGCATTCGGGAAAGCCGCCGGGCCCGCCATGTTTCGATTAAGGTACACCTGAACGGAGAGATAGAGGTGGTGGTGCCCCTGGGGTACGATTGCCAGCGGTTGCCCGACCTTTTGCACCAGCGACGCCACTGGCTGTGGCAAACGGTGCGCCAATTGGAGCACAAAACCGCCGAGCTGGCCCAGGATCATTTTGAACCCACCCCTAGCCAGATCGAGTTGCGATCGCGCCAGCAGACCTGGCAGGTTCTCTACCAAGCGGGCGATCGGCAACGACTCACCCTCACCCAACCCAGCCCCTTGACCCTGGTGCTGCAAGGGAACACCGACCATGCTCCAGCCTGCACGGCCCTGCTTCGCCAATGGTTAACCCGCCAAGCTCGAGCTGAGTTTGCCCCCTGGCTGAGAGATTTAAGCTTTACTATCCATCTACCTTTCAATCGCATCTCCATTCGGGGACAAAAAACCCGATGGGCCAGTTGCTCCACCCAAAAGGACATCAGCCTCAATTACAAACTGCTATTTTTGCCGCCGGAGCTGGTGCACTACGTTTTTGTCCACGAGTTGTGCCATACAGTGCATATGAACCATTCCGCCGCCTTCTGGCGACTGGTGGCCGAAAAACACCCAGATTACCAGCACCACCGCGACCAAATTCGGGATGGCTGGCGCTATGTGCCCCGCTGGGTTGAGGCATGACCTTGCTGTTTCGGCCCTTGGCGACCCCCCTTCACCCCCTGCAAACCCCCCACAGCGGCTATCACTGGCATGGGCGCGCCGATCGCTTCTTTGAGGGCTGGTATTTCCGTCTTACCCTACCCCAGCCAGGGCATTCCTTCGCGTTCATGTACTCGATTGAAGATCCCATCGGAGGCCAACCCCACAGTGGTGGCGCAGCCCAAATTCTGGGGCCCCAGGACCGCTACTTCTGCCGTACCTTTCCAGACCCTCACCTATTCTGGGCCTGGCGAGAGGGGTTGGGCTTGGGCCACTGGCGTCACCGACGACAAGACCTAGCCCCACAATTTCTCTGGCCCAGGGAGTTTAGCCATCGGGGGACTGAGGGTTACCAGGTGACCCCTACCTGGCACCAGGGGCACCTGCAGGATCCCAGCAATGGTGAAACAGTCACCTGGCAGTATGCCACTAACCCCATCTATGGCTGGGGCCGGCCAGGGCAACCCCAACAGTCCACGGCGGGCTGGCTTTCCCAGTGGCAAATTTTTGAACCCGGGTGGCAGGTCTTGATGGCCCATGGCTTGGCCACCGGCTGGGTAGAGTGGCAGGGGCAGCGCTACGAGTTTGCCAAGGCACCGGCCTACAGCGAAAAAAACTGGGGGGGCGCCTTTCCGCAAAAATGGTTTTGGCTGCATTGCAACGCCTTTGCGGAGTTCACCGATCTGGCCCTGACCGCTGGTGGCGGCCGCCGCCGGGTCCTCACCTGGATGGAAGAGGTGGGAATGGTGGGGGTTCACTTTCAGGGCCAATTCTACGAATTTGTCCCCTGGAATGCCGCTCTGAGTTGGCACATCGAACCTTGGGGCTATTGGTTTGTTCAGGCCGAGCGGCCCGACTACGTAGTAGAGCTGCTGGGTACTACCCCAGGTCCTTACACGGCCGTGCGAACTCCCACCCACCAGGGACTTCAATTCAGCTGCTACGATACCACCCAAGGGCAGATTCAACTCAAGCTGTGGCGTCGCCAGAAGCATACTCTGAGCTTAGTCGTTGCTGCCACCAGCCACCAGGGCGGGCTCGAAGTCGGCGGCGGGCCCTGGTCACAAAGCTGGATTCAGGAATTACCCCAGCGGCGTTACGGCCCATGAAGGGTCTTCAAATTTAATAAAGTTTTAAGCGGTTAGGGGTTGCCCTGTTAGTCAATTTTCTGCTAGGCTCCAATTCCAATTTTTGAACGATCTGGTGGACAGATAGCGGTTCCTCAACGGGCCAGTCCCTATCGGCTGGGCAGACTAGGGTAATGACTCGGCTTGAGCAACTGATCTGTACTTCGCCCAAATAGGAACGGCTAGGCCCTCGGGCTCCACTGATGCTGACCTGCTGAGCCCTCAGCATGGAGCCGGAATCATCCAGAAAACCAAGCTTTGTGAGGCTTTTGCTGATCGCAGGTGGCTGGGTGATAAATCCTTCGTTAACCTAGTCAAAAAATGATGTTGTCACCGAGACAACCTTGGGTAAAATCGTGGGCAACATCGTCAAACCTAAGCTTTAGAAAAGGAGGTGATTTTCTATGACAACCCATGGAACGGCCAGATTAATTCAGTTTTTGCAGGATGAATTAGCCATTTCGGCGGCCTCGTTACAGGTCGCGTTGAAACATCTGGAGCAGGACCCCGGACCATTGCCCATGATTCTCTGGCAGTACGGTTTAATTACTCTGGAGCAACTTGAGCAGATCTATGATTGGATGGAAGCCGCTTAGCCTAAAGCCTAGCCCGTCTAGACTTTCCCTTCAGAGGTGCAGCCCGGTCTGCACCTCTGGTCGTTTAAACCAGGGGGGACAACCTAGTACCTGAAGGATGTAGGGCGTAGCAGGAGGAAAGTAAGGATGAAGGATGTAGGGCGTAGCCCGGGCGTAGCAGGAGGAAAGAGAGGCCCCTTTTATCAAGGCTTTTCAGCCGCACAAAGGGTAGCCCTATTTCCGCCGCAGGGTACTAGTAAACCCAGGAACTCCTTAGGGGTTGATGCCTAACCTTAGGACTTCTAATACCCCAGGCCACCCCTAGTGAACCCGCCATGGCCGTAGCTCTCGGCTCGAGCCCTGGCCTGTTGGTCTAGGCCTCCGGCAGATTAGCAGTATTCCACGGTTACTTCCTTCTGAAACCGGCGGAGCAGGCTGACCAACTCCTCAATCAGGCTACGGCGGATGGAAATATTCTTGGGGAGAAGGGGGTTTTGGTAAAACTCGTTGATACTCTGGCCCACCAAAAAATGTATCGAGTCGGCCTGGAGAATTTCTCGGGCTAGGAGGTAGGCCCCATTGTTATCAAAACGTAGGCGGCCCAGATCGCAATGGCAGTTGCGCATATATTCCGTTGCCTTGGATAGGGTGAGGATGCCTTCGGTGACTAGATCGACGCAGCTCAACATGCCAATGGGGGGTAATTCTCGCCGCATGGTAGAGAGGTCCATTTCCACCATTTCGCCCAGGTAGCTGGCAACGATGTTCCCCGTTGTGCCCCCGCAGACCACCTTGCGGCCTTCAAAGCCAAGCAGGCGGTCCACATAGATTTCATCCTGGGCTTCCTCTAGGGGCGGTCCGGTAAAAATCATCAGCGGGTGACGCTGGCGAATATAGAGGCCCACAAAGGTAGCGTCGTCTCCGACAATACCCTGATACAGCTCAAAGGTGTGGTCAATAACGTTTTTAACGATGGTGTGAGCGGTGTGGGCCTGTCCCATCAGCACGGTCTCAATGTGCTTGGCGATGTTCTCCCAACCCCAGCCAAAGTTCATGGTCATGCCCATGCCGGCATAGAGGACGCCATCACTGATAGCCCCTAGAAAATCGCCGCGGTCCAGCTGACCCTCGGCAGATTGCAGCTTGCGGCCCAATATTTCTTGGGTTTCCATGGCTAGCGGTTGCACCCGGCCCTGGTGGCAAAAGACCGGCGGCGGGTTGTCAAAGTTGATCACCTTGAAGTGGTTGGTGCGGCTATCGACCCAGAGGATCGTGAAGGTAGAATAGGCAATTTTACGAACCCGGCAAATGGGCAGGGTACCAATCACCGTTTTTAGCACCTCCTCTAAGGGCACATCGGCGTTGAGCATGGTGATCAGAATTTCGGTGGTGAGGGTGGCCAAAATGTTGGCTTTCACCCCACTGCCTAAGCCATCGGACAGCACTACCGTCGTTTTAGTATCGGTTTTGAGGTATTTCACCTTGTCGCCGCACAGCTCCTCGCCTCGTTTGTTAAGGCTGGCGCTGTAGATATCGATGAAGTTATCTACGGTCATAGGCCGAAAGCGGAAGGTGATGGGGGATGGGTCGTGGGTAATGGGAGGGTGAGATAGTTTTCAATTTTGAAGTTTGAATTTTGAAGTTTGAATTTTGAACTTTGAATGTTGAACTGGACTTCCACCCTAACGTTCATCTCCCCGGGTTTCCGGAGGCATGGCGGTGACAGAATCCACGGCTTCGTGCTGGAGCATCTGGACGATTTTGAGCAGACTCACCTTGGTTTGGGCCGTAGTTTCGCCTAGCAACCCGGCGATTTCCTGCACCACCTTCATCTGGTTATCGACCACCTGGTTCACGTTTTTGATGGTTTCGTCCTTAATGGCCATCAATTCTCGCCGCTCCACCAACTGGTGGCTGTAGTCGGCCATAATGCAGGCAATGATGCCCTCCTCAGGAATCGGGAAAATCACCTGGTTGACCAATAGGTCGTATTGGGTAAATTCCCTAGGTTTGCCGCGATAGACTTCGCCGGTTTCCCAAACCCGCTGAAAGTCACTGATGTCATCCAAAATAGTCGCGGCTAACTCGCCAATGACATCCTGCGATCGCACCCGAAACATGCGACAAAAGGCTGGGTTGACTAACTTAATGTAGTAGTTAGCGTCTACTACGATGAGACCGTTGGGGTCGTATTCCCACAGTAACTGCCAGAGGTGGTGGTGGTCATCACCAGTCTTCTCTCCACTGAAATTCAGCCTTTGGGAGGGTTGAGAAAAAGCAGGATTAGCCATGGTAGGACCCTAGGGAGCTGGGGCAAGGGCCGCTTGCACCACCGGTAAGATTTTCTCAGTAAAGACGGTGTCTACGTTTTGGGGGCTGATGCCGCAAAAGCGTTTATCCTGAAATTTCATCACAATGCCCTGGCTACAGGTTTCCAGACAAAAGGAACCCTTGAGTTCCACCGTGTCTTCCAGGTCGTGGTCTTTAATCAAGGTTTGCAGCTGGGGCAGCACATCGTAGACCCCCATTTGGTGGCAGGCCGAACCCATACAGAGAAAGAGGTTTTCTTTAGCCATGACTAGGAATTACCGATAGACCTCGCGGAGCACCTCTCCCTGGGCGGTCACCAACTGCACCTGCAGGGGCATTTGCCCGGCGGCGTGGGTGGAGCAGGATAGACAGGGATCGTAGCAGCGAATACCCGCTTCCACCCGGTTGAGGAATCCCTCAGGAATCTCTTCGCCGTGGATGTAATGTTGGGCAATCTGGGTGACGGTTTTATTCATGGCCAGGTTGTTTTGGCCCGTGGCAATAATCAGGTTCACTGTCTGAATCAGGCCGTTTTCATCCACTTTGTAGTGGTGGAAAAGAGTGCCCCGGGGGGCTTCGCTGACCCCGATCGCCTCCAGGGCATTGACACCGGCATGGGCCCGCACCCGGGGGGAGAGAATCTCGGGATCGTCCAGGAGTAACTGGATGCGCTCCAGACAGGCAAGAATCTCCACCAGGCGAGCGTAGTGGTACAGGAAGGAGGAGGTGGGTACGCCACCGGCGTAGTCCCGCAGAGCTTGCAGTTCGGCGTCGGCCTGGGGGGTGCCGATGCGATCGCACACATTCAGCCGGGCCAGGGGACCAACCCGATAGATCCCCTCCGGGTAGCCCATCGGCTTGTAGTAGGGAAACTTCAGGTAGGACCAGCTTTCCACGGCTTCGCCCAGGAAGGTTTGGTAGTCATCCTCGCTGAGGTGGTCAGCAACGATGTTGCCGCTGCTGTCAGAGAACCGTAGGTGACCGTCGTAGTGCTCCCACAGCCCGTCCTTACTGACCAGCCCCATAAACAGAGAAGGAAACTCACCGAAAATATTGACCTCTTCTCGCATCGGGCCGGTGATCAAACCCTTGAAAATGTCCAGGGCTTGGCGGGTGGTTGCAAAGGATTCTGGCAATCGCTCGATCATCCAGGCTCGACCCTCTTCGCTGAGGGGTTCCCGCACCCCACCGGGCACCGTCCAAGCGGCATGGATTTTGCGCCCGCCCAAAATTTCAATCACCTTTTGGCCAAACTGGCGCAGACGAATCCCGGCTCGGGCCAGGTCTGGGTCGGCGGCGATGAGGCCAAACACATTCCGTTTAGCCGGGTCGCTATCCCAGCCCAGCAAAAAATCGGGGCTGCTCAGGTGGAAAAAGGAGAGGGCGTGGGATTGGGTGAGCTGGCCCAGGTTCATCAGCCGACGCAACTTGTCCGCTGTGGGTGGAATGTTCACCGCCAGGATTTTATCGCCGGTTTTGGCGGAACAAATCAGGTGGCTGACCGGGCAAATCCCACAAATCCGGGCCGTAATCCCCGCCATTTCCGTGTAGGGCCGACCCTCACAAAATTTTTCAAAGCCCCGGTACTCCACCACATGGAACTGGGCGTTAGACACCTTACCGGCATCATCCAAGAACACTGAAATCTTGGCGTGGCCTTCAATGCGGGTGACGGGATCGATTACAACGGTTTTTGCCATGATTTGCCTCCGGCAGGAGTGGATGGTGGGGG
>DVEE01000060.1 GCA_015295885.1 Leptolyngbyaceae cyanobacterium M65_K2018_010 | reverse complement strand
GCGGCGACGCTTCGCGAGCAGCCTAACGCCTGCGGCGACGCTTCGCGAGCAGCCTTCTGCCTTCTGCCTTCCTAACCTTGCCCGGCGCCGCCTTAGAATTAAAGTTTGACCCCTAGCCCCCGCCTCACCCCCTGCAATGGCCAACGACTACCTCGAACGCATCCTCACCGCCCGGGTTTACGATGTTGCCCAAGAAACCCCCCTCGAACTTGCGCCTAACCTATCGGCCCGGTTGCAGAATCGACTGTTGCTGAAGCGAGAAGACATGCAGTCGGTGTTCTCCTTTAAGTTGCGAGGGGCCTACAACAAAATGGCCCACCTTTCCCCCGAACAGTTGGCCCAGGGGGTAGTGGCGTCCTCCGCTGGGAACCACGCCCAGGGAGTAGCCCTGGGGGCCAAGCACCTGGGCACCCGTGCCATTATTGTGATGCCGACCACCACCCCGGCTGTGAAGGTGAATGCGGTCAAGGCCCGCGGTGGCGAGGTGGTGCTGTACGGCGAAACCTACGACGACGCCTACGCCTACGCCCGTGAACTGGCGGCAGACAAGGGCATGGCTTTTGTGCATCCCTTTGATGACCCCGATGTGATTGCCGGCCAGGGCACCATTGGCATGGAAATTCTGCGCCAGCATCCCCAGCCCATCCACGCCATTTTTGTGGCCATTGGTGGGGGTGGGTTGATTTCAGGCATTGCCGCCTACGTGAAACGTCTGCGCCCAGACATCAAAATCATCGGCGTGGAGCCGGTGGATGCCGATGCTATGTATCAATCCCTTAAGGCGGGGCAGCGGGTGCGGCTCAACCAGGTGGGGCTGTTTGCCGATGGCGTGGCGGTGCGCCAGGTGGGGGAAGAAACCTTTCGCCTCTGCCAGCAGTATGTGGATGAGATCATCCTGGTCAGCACCGACGACACCTGTGCTGCGATTAAGGATGTGTTTGAAGACACCCGCTCGATTTTGGAGCCCGCGGGTGCCCTTGCGATCGCGGGGGTCAAGGTCTACGTCGAACGGGAAGGCATCACCGATCAGACCTTGATCGCGGTGGCCTGCGGTGCCAACATGAACTTTGATCGCCTGCGGTTTGTGGCCGAGCGAGCCGAAATCGGCGAACACCGCGAAGCCATCTTTGCGGTCACCATCCCCGAACAGCCCGGCAGCCTCAAGGCCTTTTGCGAATGCCTGGGCACCCGCAACCTGACCGAGTTTAACTACCGCATTGCCGACAACCATGAAGCCCATATTTTTGTAGGCCTGGAGGTGCAGGGCCGGGCCGATGCCGAGCAAATGGCCCAGATCTTTGAGTCCAAGGGCTTAAGAACCCTGGACCTGACCGACGATGAGTTGTCGAAAATGCATCTACGCCACATGGTGGGTGGCAAATCTCCCCTGGCCCACGACGAACTGCTGTACCGCTTCGAGTTTCCGGAACGCCCCGGTGCCCTGATGAAGTTCGTCAGCGCCATGAGCCCCGACTGGAACATTAGCCTGTTCCACTACCGCAACAATGGCTCAGACTATGGCCGTATTGTCGCGGGCATTCAGGTGCCTCCCAACGAAATGGAGCAATGGCAAGCCTTCCTAGACAACCTCGGCTATCAATACTGGGACGAAAACCAGAACCCCGCCTATAAGCTTTTTTTGGGGTGAAGGGGACCATAGGCCAAAACCTCTATCCCTGGTATTATCGACTTCACGGCTGGCTGGGAGTGGCGGCAATACGAGGTAGATGGTGTCAAGGGCGGGTTGGGTACGGGGATTATTGGGGTTGCCTAGGCGGATCGACGCCCTGATTGAACCCCTGGGTAAGGTGCTCAGCGGCTTAGTGTTGCTGACTATTGGGGTCGGATTCTATAACGTCCTGGCCCGCTATGTGGGCCGGTTATTGGGGATGCCGCTAGCTTCCAATGCCCTGATCGAGTTGCAGTGGTACCTATTCTCGGCCACATTTTTGCTGAGTTTTCCCTACATTTTGAAACATGGGGCCAACGTGCGAGTGGACTTCTTTGAAGCCCACTGGAGCCCCCGCCGCCGAGCTTGGGTCAATTTCTGGGGGACTACCCTATTTCTCATTCCCTTTTGCCTGCTGGGGCTGTGGGTCACCTGGAATCCGGTTTTGCAATCCTGGGGGCTCCTGCCCGATGGCACCTGGGGCACCTGGGAAGTTTCTCCCGATGCCAATGGCTTGCCCCGAGCGCCGATTAAAACCCTGGTATTAGTTGCCTTTGGGCTGTTGCTGCTAGAGGGTATTTCCCAAGCGATTAAATCCTGGGCGGTGTGGTCAGGCCATACCCAGGGGCTGCCCTCCCCCCTGGAGGAAAGGGAGTTGCCCCCGATCGAGTAAGACCCCTGCTGGCAAACCTGTTCACCTTGAGGGAGGGCTTCTATGGGCTACGAGTGGTTATCCATTGCCATGTTCCTGGGATTTTTTTTAATCCTGCTGAGTGGTTACCCGGTAGCCTTTTCCTTCGCTGGAACGGGGTTGGTCTTTGGTCTGCTGGGATGGTGGCTAGGCGCGTTTGATCCGGCCCGGTTGTTGCTGTTGCCCAATCTCTGGTTTGGCACTATGGCAAACTTTACCCTGTTGGCCATTCCGTTTTTTGTCTTTCTGGGGGCGGTGCTAGAAAAATCAGGGCTGGCCGAAGACTTGCTGGAAACCGTCGGCATTCTCTTGGGTCCCCTACGGGGTGGCATGGCCTTGGCCGTGGTGTTGGTCGGTACGTTGCTAGCCGCCGCGACGGGGGTGGTGGCGGCGACGGTGATCCTGATGGGCTTGCTATCGCTACCGATCATGTTGCGCTACGGCTATGACAAACAATTGGCGGCCGGTACTATTGTGGCGGCTGGTACCCTGGCCCAGCTGATTCCGCCTAGCCTGGTGCTGGTGGTGCTCAGCGACCAGATTGGTGTTTCCGTGGGCGACCTCTTCCTGGGTGCCCTCATACCTGGATTGTTGCTAGCTGGTTCCTACGCCCTTTATGTGCTGGGGGTGGCCTTTTTTAGGCCCGCGGCGGCCCCGGCTCTACCCCTAGAGGTGCGGCAGATTGGGCGTGGGCCCCTGGTGCGCCGCACCCTAAGGGCGATCGTGCCGCCGGTGGTCTTAATTCTGCTGGTGCTGGGGAGCATCTTCTTGGGTTTGGCGACGCCTACCGAGGCGGGGGCGGTAGGGGCGGTAGGAGCCTGTGGACTGGCGGCCTTCAACCGTCGTCTCACCCCCAAGCTCCTGACCGATGCGGCCCACTCCACCGCTGTAGTCACCGGGGTGGTGATGATTATCTTGTTTTGTTCGTCCTTTTTTGGCTTAGTGTTTGATGCCCTTGGGGGTAAAACCCTGATCACCCAGTGGTTGGTCAATCTGCCGGGCGGCTACCTGACCTTTATGGTGGTGGCTAACATCACGATTTTTTTGCTGGGGGTGTTTCTGGAGTTCATTGAAATTAGCTTTATTGCCCTGCCCCTGCTGGTCCCTGCCGCCCAGGCCCTAGGGCTAGATATGGTGTGGTTTGGGGTGGTCATGGCCCTCAACCTGCAAACGGCGTTTATTTCACCGCCGGTGGGCTTTTCGCTGTTCTACCTGCAGAGTGTGGCCCCCGAGTCCGTCAGTACCAGGGATATTCATCGCAGTGCCCTGCCCTTTATGGCCATTCAGTTGGTGATCCTGGCGTTGGTGATCGCTTTTCCCCAAACGGTGAGTTGGCTGGTGGAGCGCTCCTTTCAGTAGCAGTAAAGGGTACCAGGGGTAGAGGGTACCGTCGCTGCGGTGTTTCGCCAGCGCTTCCCTACCGATTGCCATAGACAAACCGTTCAAAGCTGCCTTGATTGAGGCTGTTCCAGGCATAGACGCGATCGCGAAATTGCTGCCACTCCCCATAGATGGCCTTGAAGTCGGCATCCTTGGCGGCAAAGTCATCGTAAAGCTGAAAAGACGCCTGCTGCGCTGCGGTCATAATCTCATCACTAAAGCTGCGGAGTTCCACGCCACTGTCCACCAGTCGCTGCAGCGCCTCATTATTGAGGGTTTCGTAGCGTGATAACATTTCCAGGTTAGCTTCAAAGGCCGCCGTGCGAATCATCTCCTGGTAGACCGGCGGCAGTTTATTCCACTCGTTCAGGGTAGTTTGCACCTCCAGGGTGCTGCCCGGCTCCCACCAACCGGGGTAATAGTAATACTGGGCCACCCGATTCAGGCCCAATTTTTCATCATCGTAGGGGCCCACCCACTCGGCGGCATCAATGGCACCGGTTTGCAGCGCCTGGAAAATTTCTCCCCCGGGCAGGGTTTGGACGGTGACGCCCAGTTTGCTCATCACCTGGCCCCCTAGGCCAGGAATACGCATCTTGAGACCCGCTAGGTCCTTGAGGGAGGCAATTTCCCGCCGAAACCAGCCACCCATTTGGGTGCCCGTATTCCCCGCCGGAAACTGAATCACATTAAAGGTTTTCGCGTAAAACTCCTGAAGCTGAGAGAGCCCACCCCCGGCATAGAGCCAGGCATTTTGCTGTTGGGGAGTAAGCCCAAAGGGCAGGCTGGTGCCAATGCCCATGACCGGGCTCTTGCCGATGTAGTAGTAGGCGGCGGTATGGCCACAGGGCACCGCCCCTTGAGACACTACGTTCAAAACTTCTAAGGGGGGGGCAATTTCCCCAGCGGTACGGGGGGTGATGGTAAACCGTCCACCACTCATGGCGCTGACTCGCTCCGCCAGGGTTTGGGCGCCACCAAAAATCGTATCCAGAGAAGCCGGCCAGCTCGTGGCCATCTGCCAATCGATGCGAGGTAAGGAGTCATCGGCGGCGGGGGCGGTTGGATTTGAGGAGGTGCTAGTGGTTGGGTTGCAGCCGACCAGACTGGCGGTAGTGGCGGCTAGGGCACCGTAGCCGCTGGTCTGAATGAGTTGCCGACGCTTCATAGGGACGCTCTACTGGGTTAAATCTACAGGGTTTGCGGGTCGCAGAGCGGTCCAATACGACTGCCCTAGGGGTAGATTTTCCTACGGAATAGGGCATGGGGCCGGTGTGATTAGGAAAACGTAAGATTCTGTAGCTTCACCCTCTATTTTGTCTAGATTTTGCCAGGTTCAATCCCTGTCGACTCCTGGCTATCCGGCCCGGGCAGAAAGTGCCTCAGCAGTAGATCCACCACCCGTTCCAGGGCCACGGACCGAGAGGCCTTCAAGAGCACCCGATCGCCGGGCTGGAGCAGCTGGGCAAGGCGGGTAGCCAAAGCCTCGGCTTCCGTAAATGTTTCGGTGGGCACCGTCTGAGCGCCTTCGGCCAGGGCCAAGGCGGCCTCCGGATCGGCCAGAGTGAGGAGCTGATCCAGGTGGAGGTGGTGCACCAGGGCCCCAACCCGGTGATGGAGCCCTACGGACTGGTCGCCTAGTTCCTTCATGGTGCCGAGGACGGCAATGTGGCGTTGACCGGGGGTCTCGGCCAAGAGCTGCAGGGCCGCCGTCATCGACTCAAACCCGGCGTTATAGGTTTCATCTAGCAGCAGGATATCGTTGGGCAGTTGGATTTGCCGAGCCCGACCGCTGGGGAGTTGCACCGATAATCCCTGGCGCAGTACTCGCCAGTCCAGGTCGAGGGCCTCCATCACGGCGATCGCGGCCAAGAAATTCAACGCATTGTGGCGACCGGGCAGGGGCAGGGGCAGGGTGACCCCATTGATGGCTAGGGTTTGGGTGTCGAGCAATTGTCCCTGAAGATCGCCTCCGGTTAAGCCAAAGGTGAGGGTCCGGCCAGCCCAAACCCCGGCGGCGGTGTGCATTAACCGAGGATTGTCGTGGTTGAGCACGGCAATGCCGGCGGTCGGCAGGTGGGCCAGCAACTCACACTTAGCCTGGGCGATCGCCTGTTCAGAACCGAGCCGGCCGATGTGGGCGGTACCGACGTTGGTGATCACAGCTACGTCGGGGGCGGCAATGTCGGCCAGTAGGGCAATTTCTCCCGGCCCCCGCATGCCCATTTCAATGACCCCAAAGGCATGGTCGGGGCGCAACTGGAGCAGGGTCTTGGGAACGCCAATTTCATTGTTGAAGTTGGCCTGGGTTTTTAGCACCGGACCGTAGAGACCCAGGGCCGCGGCGATCAACTCCTTAGTAGTGGTTTTCCCCACGGAACCGGTAATCGCGACGATAGCGGCCCTTTGCTGGGTGCGCCACCACTGGCCCAGCCGTTGGTAGGCCGTCAGGGTATGGGGGACCGCCAGGCAGGGGAACTGGGGATCGGCTCGACCGGTCTGCACTAGGGCCGCCAGCGCTCCCCTAGCGATGGCCTCAGGGACAAAATCATGGCCGTCAAATCGGTCCCCTGATAGGGCAACAAAGAGGGCATTTTTACTGAGATCACGGGTATCAGTCGTGATGCTTGATACCTGAACATCCTGTAGGGCCATCGCCCCGCCATTAAGGGATGCCTGGGAGACCTCAGCCAGAACTTTTAAGCAGGCCAAATCTGTCATGTCAACTCCACGCAACCGCCATCAATTCCTAACCCGGCATTCACAACAGCTTTACAGCCCATCTCCGAGATTTACCAGATCTTTGCTGCCTGAGCCTGTAACGCCCTCCAATCTAGCGATTTCACGCATTACTTTGGAATAGGACACAGTAGGACTTTGGTGTAAAAACTGACGCAAAACTGGTTTTTAACTCCTTAAATAGAACCCATGGAACCCAAAGTGTCCTGCTGCCCATCACCTGCATCTACCCATGTTAGTCCTTCTTCATCCCCAACTCTGCCTTGGCAATGGCCTCAGGGTCGCGGCTTCAGGTTTTAGCCGCTGGTCTGTGAATGAATCCAAGCATGAGGCAATCCAGTGAGGGCGGTAAAGCAGTGAAAACCAGAGTCCACCATAACCATCGCATCACCACCGCAGACGAACAGCATTTGTACGACCATTTGTTGGCCTGCGCCGCCGTGGAGTCCCCCGAAGCCCTCATCGATCGGTTTCAGGCGCTGTTTCTGAATGGCTGGGGCTATCCCGACCGGGAGGTCGTGGCCGCCCTGGATAACCTGCTGGCTACCCCCGACATCGAAGAATATTTCCGCTTTATTCTGAACCGGTGCTGTCACATCTGCATCAACCGCTGGCAGCCCAACAGCCAGTTGCAACCGGCCATTCCCCTGTTGATTGACCTCTTCGATCAAGCCGCGGCCAGTCGCCTGCCCGAACTGTCCCGGGCTCGCTCTGTGCGACGACTGCGCCAGGTGGTGCAAGACTTTCGAGATACGGAGCAATACCTGGCTCTGCGGCGTCTGGCCCGCATCATTGAAGCCCGTCAGTGGGCCAAAATCAAAGGCCCTAGGGCTGGGGAGGATCTGCCCCTGGGCCAGTTGATTAATCGCTATCCCTATCTCTACGAGCACTGTCTGGTCACAGAGGATAGCGATCTACAGCACCAGCACCTAGTGCGGACGATGCAGGTTGAGGCCCAACATCAGTTTGAGGTCGATCTATCCCAATACGTCACCTATCGGATGCGGCAGCAACAACTCCAGCGTCAGGGCGAATCCAAAGCGGTGGAACGACTCAGGGCCATTTCCAATCCCACCCTGTTGAGTGATGGGGAGTTGGTGACTTCCCTCACTCACTTCGCCCGCCGCCGCGATCAGGGACCCAGCTACCGGGATATGGCGCTTCGCTTTCTAATCCACCATCAGCCGACCAGTTCCTTCCGAGCCTTCAAAGCGGATCTGTGCGACTATATCCTGACAGATATTGACCCAGCCTATGGCCAGCGGCAATTTAGGGCCATGCTCCAGGACCACCTATTCAACGCCTTTGCCGACAGTGACAGCAAACCTGCCGATGACTTCCTGCGGGTGCGCACCTGCAGTAGCCTGTTTAACTTCCTCGTCATCGACCCCACCGCTGGGCGGCAACACTACGTCTTTCTGGATTTGATTAACAATATTGGCCCGGTTCAAACCACCGGCTTACTTCTGCGGATTCTGCTCATTTGTCAACGGGTACGTCCGTTTCTGGAACGGCGGTTCTCCCTCCTCCTCAACCACTACGAAACCGCCTCTAGCGAAGCGGTGGACTGGCTGGTTAAAGTGCTTGAGAACATCAATATTGCCCTCAGTCTCAATTTTGGCGGCGTCGATCTGTCCCACCTGTCAGCCCAACGGCCCGCTGGTGGGGCCAGCCAATCCGGCCTTTCCTTCAGCCCTAGGCTGGGTTAAGGGGCACAACCGGGTTTTTACCTCCCGGTTGTGCCAGTTGACCTACCTCGTGGGAGAATGGCAGCGGTTGTTTAACGGGTTGTGCCATGGGCGGTGACACGATTTTCGGCAAAATCCTTCGCAGGGAAATTCCAGCCCATATCGTCTACGAAGATGATCTCTGTCTGGCCTTCACCGACATTAACCCCCAGGCGCCCACCCATGTTTTGCTGATCCCTAAAAAGCCAATTCCTAGTCTGGCAGAGGTCACCCCCGAAGATAAGGAATTGCTGGGTCATATGTTGCTAACCGTTAAGCAGGTGGCGGCTCAACTTGGCCTCACAGAGGCCGGTTATCGGTTGGTGGTCAATACGGGTCGCGACGGCGGGCAGACGGTTTTTCATCTCCACTTCCACCTACTGGGGGGCCGTCAACTGCACTGGCCACCGGGCTAGTTTATTTAGTTTTGTACAGCGAAATAAAGTTTTTTCGCTGTTGCTTGGGGCTGGCCTAGGAAAACTTTACGATGGCCTACAGGATAGGTCTATTTTTTATCATTCCCTATCCGACCTGTTATTTATTGGCCTTTTACTATGACTACTTCCATTCGCGCCCGCGACAACGTGGGAACTTGGGAGCGGTTTTGTCAGTGGATCACCAGCACCGAGAATCGCCTGTACATTGGCTGGTTCGGCGTGCTGATGATTCCTACCCTGCTAACCGCAACCACCTGTTTTGTGATTGCTTTCATTGCGGCTCCGGCGGTAGACATCGATGGTATCCGTGAGCCCGTCGCCGGCTCCCTGATGTACGGCAACAACATCATTTCCGGTGCCGTGGTACCCTCCTCCAACGCCATTGGTCTGCACTTCTACCCCATCTGGGAAGCCGCTTCCC
>DVEE01000272.1 GCA_015295885.1 Leptolyngbyaceae cyanobacterium M65_K2018_010 | reverse complement strand
GGGGCGACCAAGGGGGTAGAAAAGGCCCGCTCTGTAAGTGCCAGCCAGATGACTCAGGCCGAGGTGCTGATTCCGCCTATGGATGGGATTAAGGAACTACAAGGCATTCTCTACGACAACTTACAGGCCGCCATGCTGGGTCAGAAATCCGTGGAGCAAGCGATCGCCGATGCAGCCGCGGCCTGGGATGGGCGGTAGGGCAAGGCTGACCCCTGAGTCTACCTGGTCAATCCAGCCGACCTCGTTGAAGACATTGGCCTAGCTGCCCCGGGCAGTTTACAGGGCCAGGGACTTAGAGCCTTCTAGAACGACGACTCAGAAACCAGGTTTTTAGCCATCCTGTACCAAGGCCCTAGGGTTCAAGGGGTGCTCAGCGGTGCCCCTAGCGTCTGGTGGTCGAAAAGTTATCAAACCAACCCCGCTTCCAGAAAAGGTAAATCTGGGTACTCGCAATAATCGCCATGACGATTAGGCAGGCCACATAGCCCCACGGCCATTCCAACTCAGGCATGTTGAAGGGAGACTTTTCCGGGTTAAAGTTCATGCCGTAGACCCCGGCAATAAACGTGAGGGGAATAAAGATGGAGGAAATTACCGTTAGCAGCTTCATGACCTCGTTCATGCGGTTGTTGATGGACGACAGGTAGACATCCATCAAGCTAGAGGCAATTTCCCGGTAGTTTTCGATAATATCCACCACCTGAACGATGTGGTCGTAGACATCCTGTAGGTATACCCGCACTTCCTGACTAACCAAGTCCTCGCTATCACGAATCAGGCTGTTGATGACATTGCGCTGGGGCCAGATGTAGCGGCGCAGTTTCATGAGCCCCCGCCGCATCCGGTGGATGCTTTCAATGGTTTCCCGGGAGGGATTCTCGACTACCTCGTTTTCTAGCTCCTCCAGGGTTTCCCCAATCTTTTCCAGCACTGGGAAGAAGCTGTCTACAATGGTGTCGAGCAGGGCGTAGGCCAGGTAGTCGGCTCCCTGGTTGCGAATGGCGCCCATGCCCCGGCGGATGCGATCGCGCACAGGCTCAAAGGAATCCCACTCGGGCTCTTCTTGAAAGGTGACTAGGAAATTTCTCCCTAACACAAAGCTGACCTGCTCGCTGGCCACCCCTGAGCCGCTTTCCTTATGGCGCACCATTTGCATGATCACTAGAATCTGGTCTTCGTAGAAGTCAATTTTGGGGCGGTGGGGCACATTCACTACATCCTCCAGCATCAGCGGATGGAGATAGAACATCTGGCTGAACTGTTTGAGGGTATCTTCACTGCCCAGGCCGCGGGCATCTAGCCAACTGACCGGATACTGCTGGGTAATGCCACGGCAGTCTTCCAGGCGTTCTAGCTTCTGGCTTCTGGTACCACCGGGGCCATAGGCCATCAACACCAGTTCCGTGGGCAGCGCGTCTTCCGGAATGTTGAGGGTGCCCGGCAGGGTGCCGGGGGCGCTATAGTTAAAATCAACCAGCTCATCGTCGTCTTCCTCGTCAACCGAGGAGGCGAGGAGATTGTGGTCCCCTACCGCCGTCGGGGTCTCTAGAAGAAAGTGATCAGCCCCAAGGGCCTGGGGCGATCGCGGAGCCAGGGCTCTGCCCGGTGAGCGGGGAGACGAGGAGGGAGCTTTGGAAATCTTTTGCTTACGTGCCATCAACCTTTCCCGACAAAGGGTACCAGCTTAAGCATAAGGGTATCGTCGGAACCAGGTCTTCAGAGATCCGGCTTTTTTCTGGCTCAGGTATCGTGAGCTACCGGATTGGCCTGGCTTAGGGCCGGGGAGAGATCGCGATCGCCAGCAGGGCTGGGACATGTAGATGGCTCTTTGGCCGCAGTGGCTAAACAACCCTGTGCCATCGCCAAAACTGGGATGACGATCACGCTCCTCCTAGGCGCACCGGCCAGAACTATCTCTGCCAGATAAGGTTGACATCGGGTCCAGTTTCATAGGCGATAATGATTACCCTGCGAAGCAGCAACCCATGACCTACCTTTGGCCGCCAGGGTAGTCGGTGGATTTTGCAACTCACCCAAAAGCCCCCCTGGTGGCAGGAGGGCTTAAACGTGCTGCCTTAAGAAGGCTGAGCTAGGGAAGGCGGGACGGACTACATCATGCCCATGCCACCCATGCCACCCATGCCGCCCATGCCACCCATGCCACCCATGCCGCCCATGCCGCCCATGCCGGCGTCACCAGCGGGGGCAGGGGGTTCAGGAATTTCGGCCACCA
>DVEE01000149.1 GCA_015295885.1 Leptolyngbyaceae cyanobacterium M65_K2018_010 | reverse complement strand
CTGGGGGCCGGGCCGTAGCCTCGGTGACCAGCGCCATTTTTATCCTGCTGGCGGTGGGGGCGTTGATCGGCACCTGGAACATGTCAGGCACCATTCCCACCCTGGTGTATTACGGCATCCAGATCCTACGGCCGGGCTGGTTTTATGTAGCAGCAGCGATGATCTGTGCGGTGGTGTCGGTGGCCATCGGTAGTTCGTGGACCACGGCAGGCACTGTTGGGGTGGGGTTGGTGGGCATTGCGATCGCCCTGGGGGTGTCCCCCGCCGTCACCGCCGGGGCGGTGATCTCTGGTGCCTACTTTGGCGACAAGACCTCGCCCCTGTCAGAAACTACGGTGCTCAGTGCCCAGATGGTCGGCACGGACCTCTACACCCACATCAAGACCCAGATCTGGACCTCGGGGCCAGCCTTTATCGTGGCACTGATCGGGTTCGCCATCATTGGCAGCCAAACCGAGGTTACCGCTGGAGTCGAAACCGTCACCGACCTGACCAAGCTGAGCGAATTGTTTTGGATTACGCCCCTAACCCTGGTGCCTCTCTTCCTGTTAGGCTTTCTCTCCTACCGCAAGGTGCCGCCCTCCCTGGCAATTATGACAGCGGCCCTGGCGGGGGGACTGACGGCGGTGGTGCTTCAACCCGAGGCCGTGAAGCGGTTTGTCAATTCTCCGGACACAGCCACTCCGATTGTCTTTCTCAAGGGCATCTGGCTGGCCATGGCCAACGGGTTTAGCGAAAACTCCGGCGTTGCCGACGTCGATCGTCTAGTCTCCCGGGGCGGCATGGACAGCATGTTGATTACCCTATGGATCATCATCGGGGCGGTCACCTTTGGCACCATCATGGAGGAGTTTGGCCTGCTGGAGAAACTGATCAACCCGGTGCTGCTGCGGGCCCGTAGCCAGGGCAAGTTGTTTGCCACGGCGGTAGCGACGGGGATTGGCTTGAATATCTTTGCGGGCGATCAGTACATTGCCCTGGTGCTACCGGCTCGGATGTTCCGGGTTGAGTTTCAAAAACGCGGCTTACAGCCCCAAAACCTGTCGCGCCTGGCCGCCGATGCGGGTACAGTGACCTCACCCCTGGTGCCCTGGAACTCCTGTGGCGCATTTATGGCTGCGACCCTGGGGGTGTCTACCTTTCTCTATTTTCCCTACGCTATCTTCAACCTGGCTAGCCCCATCCTGTCCTTGATCTACGGCATTACCGACTTCAAAATCCAGAAATTCCCCCCTGGGAGTTTGAACGAATTACCCTCGCAAAATTCAGGGCCTTAAAGGTAACTCTGGTCATCCCCACTTACCCTTTGCTTGCCGAAGAAATTGGGCCAGCCAGATATCCTTTTACGGTAATTGACAAGATGATTAGGACAGGTGGAGACTCTAGATCCTTCAGGAGGACTCTAGGACTTTGATAGGGTGTACTTCACCAAAATGGCAACCGCTAAAAAGGCTTTCAATAGTGATCGATGGGATTAAGATATGCCTTTGGTAGAATTCCAAATCCCTCAGATCCTCGGCAGAAGACTCACCCTGCCCTCCTTTTTTGAAGCTATCGCACATCCAGATTTTATGCTTACCCTTAATCCTCTGAACCTTGGGATTCAGGCAGGGTGAGGCCGAGATCCAGAAAATAGGAAACCTATAGGATGGCAGTTCAGGAACACCCTGCTTAAACAAGACTTAATCAAAGCAAAATCAGTGCTTAAGACCCTCATGCAATCATTTTGCTTGTAAATAGAAAATGATTTCCTGGACCAATAAGACCTTTCAGGATCGCATAATAATGGTGCTTGAGTTAGATTCTGCTAGGGCCTGTCTCAAGCTAGCAAATGGCAAAGAGTTGAGTGGATTTCATTAATTTATTGAGGAGATGATCATGGCTGGAAATGCCCCTAGTAAGCGAGTTCTGGTTGCAAAGATTGTAGGGCTCTCTGCGATCTTAGTGACCATTGCCAGTTGCCGGCCCGCTACAGGCCCTGGTACGACCCCAGGTGATGCAGGCACTGGGTCAGCTCTAACCCAGCGAGTGAACCTGACTGGGGCCGGGGCATCCTTTCCCGCTCCCCTTTATCAGAACTGGGCCATTACCCTAGCCCAGCAGGAGCCCAACTTGCAGGTCAACTATCAATCCATTGGTAGTGGGGCCGGTATTGAGCAATTTACCGCTGGTACGGTGGACTTCGGAGCCAGTGACACCGCCATGACAGACCAGCAAATGGCGGCGGTAACCCGGGGTACCCTGCTGCTGCCCATGTCAGCGGGTAGCATTGTCATGGCCTATAACCTGCAGGGGGTGGATACGGGGCTTAAACTAACCCGGGATGCCTATGTGGGCATTTTGTCCGGGCGCATTACCCGCTGGAACGATCCGGCGATTGTCAATGCCAACCCTGGGGTAAATCTGCCCGACCAGCAGATTACCGTGGTGCATCGCTCTGACGGTAGCGGTACGACTGGGGTGCTGACCAAGCACCTGAGTGAAATCAGCCCAGAGTGGAAAGATTCTATTGGCCAGGGTAACGCTGTGGAGTGGCCCAGAACCGGTAACTTCGTTGGCGCCCGAGGCAACGAGGGGGTAACGGCCCAAATCCAGAACGTGAATGGCAGTTTGGGCTATGTGGAATACGGCTTTGCCGCCAACAATGGTCTGTCCGTAGCCGCCCTGGAAAATAGGGAGGGCAATTTTGTCGTGCCCACCGATGAAACCGCAGCGAATACCCTGGCGGCGGTAGAGCTACCGGACAATTTGCGGGCCTTTATTACCGACCCTGAAGGGGCTGACTCCTACCCCATCGTTACCTACACCTGGCAGATGCATTTCAAGGAACAACCCGATGCGACCAAGGCCATCGCCCTGGAAAAGTGGATTGAGTTCGGTTTGAATGAAGGTCAGGATGCCGCTCCTGCCCTGGGCTACGTGCGCCTGCCCGATATAGTGCGGCAAAAGGTGGCCGCGGCGGCGGATGTCATCAGCCCGGACTATACCATTACCCTCAAATAGTCTGGTGTACGTAGGTGAGTCTAATGAATGGTAAGCAGGGAGTTGGGGGGCTGTGCCGTTCGGCTGAGCGGCTCACGACGAAGCCCCCAGGCTGGGGGGTTCACCCCCTCCAACCCCCAATCGCATTCTATGTAATTGCACCCACCTACGGAGTAGCAGTTGGCTTATCCACAGCCCCGCTGGGCCGGAGCAAACCAGGCCAGGGCGGTGGCTGTCCAGCTCAGTAAAGTTCATACTTCATCCATTGACAGGGCAGAGAACCGTTATTGATGGGGATGCGCTGGGCGGATTTAAGGCCAATGCAGCGGGCCAGGTCCCTATTGCCGCTGAGGATAAAGGCAGTCCAGCCCTTGAACCGTTGTTTCAACACCTCTCCCAACAGTTGGTACAGGGCCGCCAAGTCCTCATGTCGTCCCAGGCGCTCGCCGTAGGGCGGGTTGCAGAGGATGTAGCCCCTGCTGGCGGGGGCTGCCAGATCTTCCAGGTGTTGTTCAAAAAACTGAATCTGATCCGCCAGGCCACAGCGTTGGGCGTTGGTCTGAGCCTGGTCAATTACCGCCGGATCGCGATCGCAGCCCCATACCAGCGTGGCCAGTCGTGCTTTTCGGCTCCCCTCTGCGTCTTGGCGAAGGCGTTGCCAGAGGGCTGGTTCAAAACCGGGCCAGGTTTCAAAGCCAAAGCGATCGCGAAATAACCCCGGGGCCACGTTCAAGGCCCATAAACTGGCCTCCAGGGGCAGGGTGCCCGATCCGCAGAGGGGATCAATCAAGGGTTCCTGCCCGGTCCAGCCCGAAAGTTGAACCAGGGCCGCCGCTAGGGTTTCCTTCAGTGGTGCCGACCCCACCGCCGCTCGATAGCCCCGTCGATGCAGGCTACGGCCTGAACTGTCCAGGCTAATGGTGCAGGTTTCGCCCCGAATATGGACATTCACCCGCACGTCCGGTTGCTGGGTGTCGATGGTGGAGCGATCGCCCCAGTGGCGCTGTTGTTGATCAACGATGGCGTTTTTGACCTGCAAGGCGGTGAAATGGCTATGGTTGAGGCGGTGGTTTTTGCCCGTGGCATCCACGGCCAGGGTTTGGGCCGGGGTTAGGTAGGGGCGCCAGTCCAGGGCCTGAATACCCTGGTAGAGGGCCTCCCCATCGGGGCAGGGGCAGTCGCCGAGGGTCACCAGCACCCGAAACACCAATCGAGACCACAGGTTGACCCGGTAGAGCAGCTCCCGGCCCCCCCCAAACCTGACCCCACAGAACTCTGCCTGCACCGCCTCAGCGCCCAGGCAGTGCAGCTCTTGGGCGGCCAGGGGCTCTAGCCCCCGAGCTACGGTGGCAAAATACTGGTGCATTGCCGGTTGGGCCGGGTAAGGGGAGGGTCTACCGTTTTGTTAAGAGCGGGTATTGCGATACTAACACTCGCTAAAACCTGGGCTATTCTATTGATATCCTTAATTGCCTAGGGCACCCCCGCCCGACGCCTGGCGTCAAGGGGTTTTGATTGTCGAATTTCTTGGAGGAAAGGCTTATTTCTAAGACTCAACTGGTTAACCGGCAAATTCGCGCACCTCAGGTGCTACTGATCGATCATGAGAACCAGAACCGGGGGCTGATTGATACTCGCGAGGCGTTGAAGCTCGCGGAGGAAGAGGGGCTCGATTTGGTGGTGGTTTCCAACGGTAAAGATGCCCCGGTCGCCAAAATTCTGGACTACGGTAAGCTGCAGTATCAGCAGAGTAAGCGCCAGAAACAAAGCTCTAAGCCTTCCCTTAAAGAGGTCAAGCTCCGCCCCAACGTCGGTGAGTCTGACTATCAACTGCGCATTAAACGCTCCATTGAGTGGTTGTCTAAGGGAGACTCGGTTAAGTTCTTGATCCGTCTGCGGGGGCGGGAGCACCAACACCGCGATCGCGCCGGCGAACTGCTCGATCGGATTGTGCAGGACATTGGCGAGGCCGGTAAGGTACAAACCCTGGATAAGCGCGCCCTGATTCTGATGATCACGCCTGCCTAACCGGGCTGGGTGACCGCCGCAGAGAGCCGACCAGCCCAGGCCTCGCCGGGGTCGAGTGTGGTTCTGGGGTGCCTCCAGTTACTGGGGTGCCCCTGGCCAGGCACAACGGCCTTACCGGGGCCAGGCCAGGATTTCCGCTACCTGCTGCCAAACCACTACCGGATCAAAGGGTTTAGGAATCACCCCCGCCACCCCCAAGGCCGCAAAGCGCCGGCGATCGCTTTCTAGCACGCGGGCGGTGAGCAAAATGACTGGAATGGTTCGGGTCTTGGGGTTGGTTTGCAGGATCTCAAACACCGCTACTCCATCCATATCGGGCATCGACACATCCAGCAAAATGGCATCCCAGGGGTGAGCCTGGGCCTGGGCAATGCCTGCCTGCCCAGAAGCGACGCTGGTCACCTGCCAGCCGCCAAACTCTTCCAGGGATAGGCCGATCACATCCCGAATATCCCGTTCATCATCGATGACTAATACGTGCCTGGTCATTGGTCTAGCTATGTGCTTCTAGGGGCAGGGTGAAATAAAACGTGCTGCCCCGCCCAACTACACTTTTGACCCCGATGGTGCCGCCATGCTGTTCCACAATGTTTTTGCAGATGGCTAAGCCCAGGCCCGTGCCCCCCTTCTGGCGGGAGTCAGACCCATCCACCTGTTGAAAGCGCTCAAAAATAGCCGCCAAGCGATCGGCGGGGATGCCACGGCCTTCGTCGGTGACAGCAAAGAGGATGACCGGATCGGTGGGGGCAGGAGTTAAGGGCAACGGGCTCAGGTCGGCGTCCCCAGGGGCAAAAGGCGAGGGGGATTCAGCCGACACCACCTCGGCCCGCAGCCATACCTTGCCGCCGGCTGCCGAAAATTTGATGGCGTTGCTGAGCAGGTTGGTTAAGGCCTGCACAATGGCATCTGGGGCGGCCCATACCGTGACGTCTAGGGGAATGGAGTAAAGGATGACCGCCGCCTCCAGGGCCAGGGCTTCCACGCCATTGATGGCCCACTGCATCAGCTCGGCCACCTGGCAGGGTTCCTTGACCAACTTGACCTTGCCGGAAGCCAATCGTTCCAGATCCAGAATATCGTTCACCAGGCGGATTAACCGCTCGGTGTTCTGCAGGGACATTTTCAGTAAGTTTTGGGCCTTTTCAGGGCGATCACTCAGCACCCCCGAGTCTAAAATGCCCAGGGCACCGCGAATGGCGGTGAGGGGAGTGCGCAGCTCATGGCTGACAATAGCCACAAACTCATCCTTGAGCCGGTCAATTTCGTGGCGTTCGCTGATGTCTCGCACCACCACCAGCACCTCATCCTGGCTGACCGGCACAATCCGAGCTTCTTCATAGTAAGTTTGGCCATCCACGGAGATTTCATATTCGTGCCGTTGGATTTGCCCCGTGGTCAGGGCCGTTTCTACACAATGCTGGCGTTCTGCGGCAATCTCCGCCGGCAGGTTTTCATACATGGTTTTTTGATAAACCTCGGCTTTATCTCCTAACCAGTGCACAGCGTCCAGGTTGTAGATTTCCAGGGGCATGCCCTCCCGCCCCAGGCGCATGAGTAAATCGGGAATGGCGTTGATTAAGGCCTGTCGGGTCACCTCTCCCTGGGCTAAGGAAGCGGTCTGTGCCGCTACCCGTTGCTCCAGTTCCCGTTCATAATTGGCCCGCAGTTGCTCCGCTTGCCGCCGCAGGCTGATGTCTTGAAAGGCGTTAATGGCGTAGCGGACCTGACCCACCCGATCCAACACTGGAATGGTGTGAACCTCCAGGGGAATGCGTCGCCCCCCCAGGTCGATTTCGATATCGTCAATGGAGGCGGCTTCTCCCCGTAGCCCGCGCACCACCGGCAGCCGATCCGCCGGGTAATGTTGATGGGTGCCGGCCAGATAGAGCTGCTCAGAGTTGGAGAGCCCCTGGTGAACGAGGGACTCTGGGGCATCCGCCGGTGCCAACAAGGCTCGTCCTCGGTCATTCAGAAAGAGCATTTGCCCCGTGGCGGCGTGAATGCTAATCCCTACCGGCACCCCTTTGAGAAAGGTGGCTAGGGTATTTTCGCGATCGCGCAGGGCCCGAAAGGAACTGACTAGCTGTCCCACCATGTGGTCAAAGCCCTGGCGCAGGGTTTCGATTTCCTGGATTTTGGTAGGCTGAGTCGGGGGTATCTGGGCTAGCCCCTCGGTCATGGCCTGGGTGGCCCGCTTCAGAGACAGAATGGGTTGGGTAATATACTCCGCCGTCCAGAGGCCTAGGCCAATGGAACCCAGTAACGCCAGGGCACAAAGCAGCGCGGTGCGGGCCAGGTTCGCCTGGATATCGGCCATAAAGTCGGCGGCGGGCACCACGGTCACCACCAGCCAATCTACATCCTGGGCCAAGGGAGTGACCTGGACATAGTGAAGCTGACCCTGGAGTCGCAACTCAGAAAAGGGTTGGCTGGGCAGCGAAATCAGATCCCCTGACCCCGTCAAAAGGTGCTGGGCCACGGCGCGGGTCAGCTCATTGCGGCTTTCGGCCAGGGGCAAGCGACGATTTCCCAGGGCCCCATTGTCGGCATGATGGCCACTCCCCTGCCAGCGAAAGGGAATTTCCCCCGTTGAGGTGGCGATGAGATGGCCACTGGGTTCTACCAAAAAAATCTGCCCGTTCTGCCCAGGGGTCAGGCTTTGCAAAAACCCTCCCAACTGAGTCAACAAAATCCCTGCGCTAAAGACGCCTTCAAATTGCCCGCTGGCGTTGTAAATAGGTACAAACCTGACCATCACCAATTGGGGGCTATTGGCCCCCTGCTCCAGGCTGACCACCAGTCTCCACATCCCCCCAGGAGCCTTGCGGGTGGCCCCATACCAGGGATCTTGGGGGGGATCGCGGTGGGGGTCGAAGGGGTAGGCGGCCTGCTCCATCAGGGTCACATCTTGGTCTGGGGCCTGGGCCTGGTATCGATACAACACCCCATCGATGGCATCCACATTGCGCCTGCGGATCGACATCGCTTCCCCCTTCAGCTTGGCCACATTGAGGAAAGCCCCGGCTTCGTTGGCCACCGCTATGCCGGTTAACTCTGGAAAAAGCTGCAGCTGTTGGATCAGATAGGGTTCTAGCGGGGCCAAATCCTGCAGGCTGAATTGACCGCTTTGAAAGAGTTTTCCGTTAATCCGGGTGACTATTTGGGGAACTTGCAAAAAGCTCGTTAAGCTTTCCTGAACCCGCAAACTCGTTTCCGCCATCAACTGCACCGCCAAGGCTTCGACGGCCCGCTCCCCACTCCGGTAGGAGAGATAGCCCACCATGCCGGTAAGGCCTATAATTTGCAGAAAAAAGGGCAAAATCAGGAGGTTGCGTAGGGAGACCTTTAGCTTCACGTTCCCTCCAGATCAGCTTAGGGGATAGAGGTTAAAGGTGTTTCCGCCGCGAGCTTTAGCCTCCTGCAGGGCCTGATAGGTGTGGTTGAGCAGTTGTTCCCTCGCTAGGGTGTCCCTAGGCACTGCGCCGCTAAGGCCAACACTGAGGGTGATATAGCCGCCGTGGTGAGCCTCTCCATGGGGAATGCGCAACTCAGCCACGGCATTTTGCAGCCGTCCAACGACCCGCAACGCACCATCTAGGGTGGTATTGGGCAGCACCACGCCAAACTCCAGGGCCCCGGTGCGGGCGACCAGATCAATATTGGGGTTAATCCCATGGTTCAGGGTTTGGGCTAGGCGCCGGAGCAAGAAATTGCTGGCCTGGATCCCATAGAGCTGCTGGTAGGCCTGGAAGTGATCGGGGGTACAGAGAATCAGCGAAAGGGGGGACCGATCCTGCCGGTGGCGTTCCCACTGTTGCTGCAAAAAGGCATCGAAATGGCGGCTATTGGCCACCTGGGTGAGGGCATCGATTTTGTCCTGGTAGCCCCAGTAGGCCACCTGTTGCTGGCGCATCTGCTCGATCTGCCGCCGTAGGCGCGATCGCTCCAGCCGACTCAACACCCGGGTCACCAGTTCTGGTCCAACAATGGGTTTGCCCACTAAATCATCCCCGCCTACCTCAAAGACCTGACGAATGGTGATGGTATCGGGATGGGGGGTAATCATCAAAATGGGCAGATTACCATACTGGGGATCTTGCCGAACAACCTGGCACAGCTCGGTGCCACTGAAGGTGGGCAAGTCCATGGCCAACACCAGGAGGTCGGGCTGGGTTTCCCGCAGCAGGTGCCAAAACTGCTGGGGGTCGGCCAGTTCTATGACCTGCAGGCCCCACGGGGTCAACAGTTCACAGATCGTAGCCCGGTCAACCGGATCCGGGTCAACCACCATCACCCGCGCGACTTCCCCCGGGCTCTTCGGTAAAATTTGCTCGCAGGCGTCTAAAATCTGGGCGGCCGTCACCGGTAGAGTTAGGTAGCGATCGCCCCGCAGCCGAGCCACCTGAACCCGCTCTTCCAGGCTGTCCTGGGGGGTTAAAACCAATACGGGCAATTGGGGATAGCGATGTTTGAGATCCCGCAGGGGAGCTAGTTTTTGCGCCGCAGGCAGGGTCGGATCGAGGCTCAAAATCACGCCATCGACGTCGGCAACGGTCGGGGTCTGGGGCCCCAGGGTCAGGGTTGGCACCTGCTCCAGATGCCAACCTCGCTGGTCTGCGGCCTGGTCCAGGGCCGCCGCCAGACTGGCCATCAGGTTGACCACTCTGATGCGACAGCGAGGGGCAGGCGGTGGAGCCGAGGGCGCCGAGGCCGGGGGCCGGGTGAGGATTTGTTTCAGGGCCAGCACCTGACTAGAGATCTGGTCCACCTCAGCCTGGCCCAGGGCGTTCTCTCGACACAACAACGTTTCAATCTGGTGGGCCAGGGTGGACCCCTCATTGTAGCCAAAGGTACCTAGCCCGCCGGCCAGGCGGTGGGCTTCCTCGCAGGCCATTTGTCGTTGTTGGGGTTCTAGCCCACCGGCTTGCAAGCAGCGAATCGCCTCTTCCAGAACCGCCACCCGCTGGCGAATCGAAGCTTGAAAGCGAGCCGTAATCATCTCCAACCCCTGCACCGCAGCCCTAGTCAGGGGTGGGGGCGGGGTGGGCTGAGCAGACTGGGAGGCCGCTTTAACCGTAGCAGCGGCGGAGAGCGGCAGGTCACGCAGGCGATAGCCCAGGCCGTAGACCGTTTGGATGGGATTCTCCTCCATGCCGTGGCGTTTTAGCCGGTTCCGTAGATCCTTGACCAGGTTGGTCACAGCTCCCTCCGTAGGAGAGTCATCAATGGTCCAAAGCTCATCTAAAATCGCACTACGGCTAAAGACCCGCTGGGGATAGCGCAAAAAAAGCTCCAGTAAGCCATACTCCTTGGGGGTGAGCGGTACCACCACGTTCCGGTAGGTCACCTGGGCCAAACTTGGATTTAGACAAAGGGCTCCCCACTGCAGGGGAGGAATGGCCGGGGTGGTGGTTCCCCGGCGTAACAGGGCCCGCACCCGAGCCATCACCCGTTGCACCTCAAAGGGCTTGGTGACGTAATCATCGGCACCGGCATCGAGGCCCTGGACCACATCGGTGTCGCTACTCTGGGCCGTGAGCATGAGAATGGGGGTGGTTAGCCCCTGGGCCCGCAGTTGCCGGCAGAGGCTCATCCCATCCAGCTTGGGTAGATTAACATCCAAAACCACCAGGTCGTAGTTCCACAGCAGGGCAAGTTCCAGGGCCGTAGCCCCATCCGCCGCTTGCTCAACGACGTAGTGGGCGTGATGGAGGTGATGGGCCAGCAATTCGCGGGTTGAAGGGTCATCTTCGACGAGTAGGATTTTCATAGCCGATCCCAGCCCCAATCATTTCATGCCAAATTTCTTTACATATCTTTCTCTTACCTTTCCAGCCTACCGTCAAATCTTCCCCATTTTGTTAGGTTCCTTGGGCCGGCCTCGGGTGCGGATCAGGGGGATCCCGGGACCGGAGGGTTCAGGGCCGCCTTGTTCAGAGCCGCGTTGTGCAGGGCGGCCCGCACCGCCTGGCGCTGGTCTCTGAGGGTAATCCAGCGGTGGTAGGTGCGAGTATGGATGGCTACGGAATGGCCCATCATGCGGGCCGCCACGGTGTCGGGCAAGCCAACGTGAATGGTGCGGACGGCCCAGGCATGGCGGAGATCGTAGGGGGCAAAGGGAATGCCGTAGCGCTTGAACTGCAAGGCCACCTGTTGCCCGACCCGTTGCAGCGTGGTGGTGGATAAGTCGGTGTTAATGGCGGGTAGGCCGCCTTGACGCAGGCCAAAGCGGTCTACCCACTCGGGGTAGAAGGGCCAGACATCATGGAGGCCGGTTTTGGTGGTGGCCAGGACGGTGATGCGGGCCTCTGGGTCGCCCCCCAGGAGTTCGCTGCGATCGCAAAAAAAGACCTCGTGGTTCCGCAGCCCGTAGGCTGCCATGAGCCCATAGACCGTTTGCCAGGCCGGATTGGGAATGCGGTCGAACCAGGTGAGAATATCCTCATCGGAAGGTAACTCCCGGCGTTGGGTGCGATGGCTGCCATAACTACCCCAGAGGTCATCGATGGACCGGGGTAGGGCAATGTGATGGAATTCGGCAAAGGCCTTGAGGGCAGTGCAACCCACCTGGCGGCTGCGAGTTTGAACCGGTAAAGCCTCCAGGGTGGCGATAATGGCCTCCCCCAGGGATTGCCGGGGATGCTGGCTGGCCTGGTTCAGCAGCTTTTTCAGGTAGGGGGCATAGGCTTTCTCCCAGGTGGTTTTAAGGCTAGCTTGGGCGGCAACATCGGCCCCAGGACAGTGCAGCAGATGGGCCTGGAATTGAGCTACCTGTTCCTCCAAAGGCACAGTCTCCGGATCTACGGGCTCCGGGGTTGGCAGGTAATCGGCCCAGCTAAAGCGGCGCTCAATCAGGCGGGCGGCAATCACCTTGGCTTCCTGCTCTATTTGTTTAAGTCCGGCCTTGGTGGCGGGCAGTCCCAGGGGAATCCGCTGCTGGTGCGGCCTGGTGCGGCCGCTGCCCGGTCGGGGCGGCAAGGTCCCCCGCAGGGCCAGACGATCGCCGCGCCGTTCAACCCGCAGCCCCAGGCGGGCTGCTTTCAGCCGTTGATTGAGTTTGGCAATTGCCCCATCTAGGCTATCTGCTAGAGCCATAGGCCATCCCTCAGCGGCAATACCGATATCCCAAGGTTAAGGAAACCCTTCGCCAAACCTGTAGAATATATAAAATTCCGATTGATGGGTATCTGCTAGAGGTCCAGGGCAGGCCTCTGCAGGGGGGTGTTACCCGGGGAACAAGCTTTCTGCCGCAATGGTTACGATAGTAAAAGATTATTAGACGTTTAGAACAACTACAGTGCCATGGGTCGCGTTGGGGTCTTACTGCTAAATTTGGGCGGGCCAGAACAGCTTGAGGACGTTCGTCCCTTTTTGTTTAACCTATTTGCCGACCCAGAAATCATCCGGTTGCCCTTTCCCTGGCTCCAGCGCCCCCTAGCCTGGCTAATTTCTAGCTCCCGGGCTAAGCAGTCCCAGGCCAACTATCAGCAAATTGGCGGCGGTTCACCCCTACGGCGGATTACCGAACAACAGGCCGAGGCGCTCAAGGTAGCCCTGGCTGAACGGGGGGAAGCCGCCAACCTCTACATTGGCATGCGCTACTGGTATCCCTTCACGGAAGAGGCCGTGGCCCAAATCAAGCGAGATGGGATTGAACGCCTGGTGGTGCTGCCCCTGTACCCTCAATTTTCCATCAGCACCAGTGGTTCTAGCTTTCGCTTGCTGGAGCGAATCTGGATGGAGGATCCGTCCCTCAACCGGATTAGTTACACCGTCATTCCCTCCTGGTATGCTCGCCCCGGCTACACCGCCGCCATGGCGGATCTGATCGCCCAGGAACTCGATAAGTTAGAGGCTCCCGACGAAGCCCACATTTTTTTTAGCGCCCACGGGGTACCCGTCAGCTACGTCGAAGAAGCCGGTGACCCCTACCAACGGGAAATTGAGCACTGTACCGAGCTGATTATGAGATCGCTCAACCGCCCTAACCCCTACACCCTGGCCTACCAGAGCCGGGTGGGTCCAGTGGAGTGGCTGCAACCCTACACCGAAGACGCCATTGAAAACCTGGCCCAGCAGGGGGTCAAGGATCTAGTGGTGGTGCCGATCAGCTTTGTCTCTGAGCACATCGAAACCCTGCAAGAAATCGACATCGAGTATCGGGAACTGGCAGAGGCGGCCGGCATTCACGGCTTCCATCGGGTGCCGGCCCTCAATACCCATCCCCAATTCATTGCCGATATGGCTGACATGGTGGTAGAAGCCCTGGCATCACCGCGTAAGCTGTTTTCCGATGTGGTGCAGCCGGAAAAACGCGTCAAGATATATCCACCAGAACGATCCGCCTGGGGGCTGACTCCCTTTGCAGAAGTTTGGAATGGCCGTCTAGCCATGGTGGGGTTCCTGGCGCTACTGCTGGAACTCGTCAGCGGCCATGGCCCCCTCCATTTTGTGGGAATTTTGTAGCCTCAGTAGATCCCAGCGCCCCGGCTAACCCTCATCCCCCTGGGGTTCCCCTAGAGGCCTTGCTGCCCGCGGCCCTGGAGCTAGGGCTCTCGGGAGGCCAGAGTCTGCCCACCCTGGGGCCAGTGACGCCAACGGGAGGAAGTCCGAATCACCAGCCACAGCAGCAGCAGGGCAATCAGTCCCCCCTGTTGGGGGGCATCAAAGGCCAAAACCGCCAGGGCCACACATAGCCCATCGACGCCAAATAACACCCATCGAGGTGGGCGCTGAGGTCGATAGAACCAGCCTAACTGGAGGATCTGAATCACCAGAGCCAGAAGAGCGCTGACGGCAGCTAGGATCAGGTTAATCCCCGTGGCTAACCCCAGGGTGCGGCCCACGGCCAGGCCCGCCAGGATCCCAACTACCGGACTGAGCAGCAACTCAAGCCCCTGAAACAGTCGCTGGCTGGAGGGTTCCTTGGATAACATCAGTTCCGCCGCTGACCAGCTAGCCAGCACCCCAATCACCAGGCTGGGGGGCAGGTGGGCTAGCAGGGGCACCTGGGACCACAGCCTGGGGCCCGACATCAGGCCAATCAGCAACAGCGGCAGGGCCAGCCGCAGACCCGTGGCGGCGGCGATGGATAAAATGGCCAAAACCTCAGTCATGATCACGGATTTTGAGTCCCCAGAGGCTCCGTTCTTCTAGGGTGCCCGTTCTATTGGGCTAGGGCATTGGAGAGGTAGTCGGCGGTAGCCTGAACCACAGCTACGGCATTTTCGTAAACCATGCGAGTGGGCCCTAACACCCCCACACTGCCCACGGAGGTCTCTTGCCGAGTGTAGTTCGAGACTACCAGGGCGCACCCTTGCATGGGTTCGATCGGGTTTTCGGAGCCGATCCAAACCCGGGCGCTGGTGGGGGAAAGGTGGGTTCTACAGGGGGGGGCTTCGAAGAAGAGCGGCCAAAGCTGGGCCTGTTCTTCCTCCAAGAGCCTGACGATGGCCTGGATTCGCTGGGAATCGGCAAACTCTGGTTGGCGCAACACCTCCGCTAGGCCACTCACCACCAGTTGGGTTGAGCCGGTAGCCCGCGATCGCTGGGCCAAATCCATCAGGGCTTGACAGAGGGTGGCTCCATAGCTTTGAAAGTCCGCATCCAAGCTGCTCCAATCCAGGTTAGCCACATCCCCCAGGGGACGACCCCGCAAATGGTGGGTCAAAAAATTGGACAGAATTTCCATCTCTCGGCCCCAGGCGGCATCGCCAGCGGCTAGATCCGTCTCTCCCGGCAATTGCAGAACCACCGATTGGGTCGTCAAGGAGTCGAGCAGCACAATCAGCAACAGTTGGCTCTGATCCACATGCACCAGTTGAATATGCCGAATCAGAGCGGCACTGACCTGGGGCACAGTAACCAGGGCGAGATAGCCGCTGACCTGGGATAGGATTTGGCTGGCTTCCTTGAGAATGGCCTCCAGACTCCAACCGACCCAACCCAACTCCTCAGAGAGCAGGGCATCGACCCGTTGGGCCAGGCTCTCCGAAGGACTCATCAGCCGGTCCACATAGAGTCGGTAGCCAAAGTCAGAGGGAACGCGCCCGGCGGAAGTATGGGGTTGATAGAGCAGACCGTACTTTTCCAGCCAACCCATGGTGTTGCGTACCGTGGCAGGGCTCACCTTGAGGTCGTACTCCTGGACGATGGCTCGGGAACCGACGGGTTCTGCGGTGGCAATGTAGTGGCGAACCGTGGCCTGAAGCACCTGCTCGTGGCGAATGGTTAGCAGAGGAGGAGATTCCATAGAAGTTGGGCTGCGATAACTCACCGACGCCTTTGCCTTACCATAGCAGATGCATTGAGAGAGCTGGTATCAGAGCTATCCCCTTTATCAAAAGTCTATGGATTCAGGCGATGGGGCGGACTAAGGGGGGCATCCCCCAGCTGAAATAGCCTGGATTAGCAGGATCGACTCGGTTTCCTGAAGGGGTGCTACCCTGGCCCCCAGGGGTTCCTTTTTCCCAGGATCTACCCAACTTTTGATTGGGAGTGTCCCGAAACAAGTAATCTAGGGATGTAAGTTTGATTAACTAACGCCTGCAGATCCGGTGTTAAGGGTCTACTCAACGGATCGTCATCATTAGCCTGTACTACTATCCCTGTACTACTATCACTGAATAATCGGCGTTCCAATTATTTACCTTAGGGTGGATGCCCATGTCTGACCTTCCTTTTACCCTCGACCAACTGCGCATTCTCAAGGCAATTGCAGCCGAGGGCAGTTTTAAGCGAGCGGCAGATAGTCTGTATGTCTCTCAGCCAGCGGTGAGCCTGCAGGTACAAAACCTGGAGCGTCAGTTGGATGTGCCGTTGTTTGACCGCGGTGGTCGCCGGGCCCAGTTAACCGAGGCGGGGCATTTGCTGCTGAGCTACGGCGATCGCATTCTCAGCCTCTGCCAGGAAACCTGCCGCGCCATCGAGGACCTACAAAATCTGCAAGGGGGCACCCTGATCATTGGGGCGAGTCAGACCACGGGGACCTACCTGCTACCCCGGATGATTGGCATGTTTCGCCAAAAATACCCCGATGTGGCCGTCCAGCTCCATGTGCACTCCACCCGCCGCACCGCCTGGAGTGTGGCCAATGGCCAGGTCGATTTAGCCATTATTGGCGGGGAAATTCCGCCGGAATTACAAGACTCCCTGGAACGGGTGCCCTACGCTGAGGATGAACTGGCCCTGATCATGCCCATGTTCCATCCCCTGGCCAGCCAGGAGATGATTCAGCGGGAGGATCTCTACAAACTTAACTTTATTGCCCTAGATTCCCAATCCACCATTCGTAAAGTGATTGATCAGGTGCTGACCCGCTGCGGCATCGAAACCCGCCGATTAAAAATTGAGATGGAACTGAACTCCATCGAAGCCATTAAAACCGCCGTGCAGTCAGGGTTAGGGGTAGCCTTTGTCTCGAACTCCGCGATTGAAAAGGAACTGCAGATGGGGGCTATGCACCGAGCCAAAATCGACTCGGTGGTGGTGAACCGCACCCTGTCGGTGATTTTCAACCCCAATCGCTACCGCTCTAAGGCCGCCGCCGCCTTCACAGAGGAAATTTTGCCCCAGTTTACCAACCTGCCCTTGAACTTCAAGGCCATGGGAGCAGAAAAAAATGGCACCAAGCCCCCTGCCCCCACCCTGGCAGAATCCCTGGCCAGTGCGGCCGCCCCTAACGCCGCTAGCTACGCAGAGTAAGCCTTTAACCGGGGGTACATTATCACTTGAGGGTCAAACCCTGGGCACACCAAGGTTTCCCGCCCGCCTGCCTTGACGAATCAGCCGAGGGCCTGGCTGAATTGGTACGACAGAATTTCAGATTGACTGGAGGACAGCCCCTGGGGTTACCCTGGTTGGGCCGTAATCTGGCTGGCGGGCATGGCAATCAGCCCATCCTTATAGAGAAAGATCAGCTTGCGTTGGCGCAGCTTGCCCATCAGTCGAGTCACCGTCACCCGGGTTGACCCAATGGCGCTGCCAATTTGCGCATGGGTCAGGGTCCAGGGCAAATAGTAACCCGACTCGCAGGGTTCGCCAAATTCTTCAATCAGCAAGGTCAAAAAGCCCATTAACCGGTCAATGGTTCGTCGCTGGCCCAGGGTACTGAGCCAGAGGAGTTTGCGCTGGTGCTGATAGCGAAAGGCATCCAGGACCTCCCGACGGAAGTGGGGCCAGTTATCGAGATCGCTCCAGTACAGCCAGATCACCGTGGTTTGGTCCACATGGGCATAGCTCTCCAGACTGAAGGGAGACTGCGCCACAATCTCAAAGGGTTGCCCTGCCCCAACAAAGCCTAAAAAGGCCTCCTCATGGCCACCCAGGGCAAGGGATCCGAGCGCGTCCTCGTCGAGTTCGGGGTCTGGTTCAGCCGCCGCTTCGCTGCTCAGTTGGCTGGTGCCCACCAGGCGCACGGCTCCCCGTTCCACCAGGTAAAGCAGCCCGGCCCGGGTCGGAATGCGCTCATCCTTATTGAAGGTTCTCGACCGATAATGCTCTTGGGCCCAGTCGGTAATGCGCTGCCAGGTCAAAAAAGGACGAGCGTTGTCAGATTGGCTGGATAAAAGCATAGGTTAACCGCACCGGTTAGAACTGCAAAACAAGGCAAGAGCCTAGACAGGTTATCCCATAGCGGCGCTATCGGGATGGCAGTGACAACAGCATATCGACTTTATCAGGAACCCAGTGTCTCACCCAATCCTTTTTCCATGGAAAAACTGGAAATCCGGATGACTGGATTGATAATTTAGCCGATTTTAAGTCACTGAGTTGCCTGGATTGGTTCCAGCCTCGAGCCAAAATTTGAAGTGCCGCCATTGTAAACCATGGGTTCTAGAGGGGCGGCGAGTCTAGCCTCAATTAGGCGAAATCGTGCCGCAGGATAGCCAGGCCCCGTTGGTAAATCTCTTGGGCATAGTCCGTCCAGGTGCCCTGGCCCCAATAGCGAAAGCAACTGGTTTGGAGCAATAGATTATGAAGCAGGGCATTGCGGTAGCGGTATTGTCGTTCCAGGGGGTCTGAGTTGGCAGAGTTGGCCTGGCGAGTCATGGTTTGATGAAACTGGGCGCTCAGCCGTTCCATCGGTTCCATGACGTTGTCGTAGCCCTGCACCCAGCTGCGATCGTTGGTCCAGGATCCGCCCTGCATGTGAAAGTTGGCATCGGCGGCCTGGAGGCTGGCGATCGCCTCGGCCATGGCCGCTGGTCCAGGGGCTTCCCCCAGTTGTTGCCAGAGGCGCTGTTGGCCCACCGCTTGACAGGGAGGCAAGGTCTCTACACCACAGCCGGCAGCGGCTAGGAGTTCTAGGTACTCGGTACCGTTGAAGCCCACAACGCCGGTACGACCCCCCCCTTGTTCCCGCATTTCGTACCAGGACCGCATAAAGGCACTGGGGAATTCGTTCATCATCACGCCGCCATTTTCCCCGTCGCTAATTTGGGTCACCAGGGGGGGCACCTGGATGGTCCCCAGGGGCAGTGGTTGTAAGGTTTTAGCTTCCCAGTAGGGCTGCATTTGCCCGACCAGCTTCGTATCCGACCCCTGGGTTTTAATCAGTACGACGATCTCTTCCACTGCGCCAGAGGCGTTGCGAGCCACCAACCGATGGGGCAGGTGGGGGTGGCGGAGGGGATGCCCCTCTAGGGTTTCGACGGTATGCTCCTGCACCAGCAGCCAGCGATAGCCGCAGTCCTTCAGCACTTTGACAAACCCATAGAGCACATCGGGGTGGTTCGGAAGGTGCATCTCCGGCGGCGAAAAGCCTCGCACCCGGCGGAGCGCTTCTAGGCCAAAGAGGGCGGCGAAATGGTGTTGCCAGGCCCGAATCTGAAGCTTTAGGTCGGGCATGGGGGTAGAGGGGATCACCGCGTGCCCCCAGCAGGTGCCTAGCCATTCCACGTAGGGTTGATAGGTGGAGTCGCAGGCCAGGCGGCGCAGCTTGTCTAAAATGTCTTGCCGACCCATTTGCTGAAAGCCCCACAGCAGAGTGCCCGAGTAGTCGAGCATGACCCTGGGGTTGCAGCCCTGATTCACCAACTCGGGGATAAAGTCTCCCAGGCGGGCGTAGCAGTAGGCAAAGGGGCCGGCATTGTGGTTATCCCCTTCGAAGGGATGTTCGAACATGTATTGCAGGTGGTTGATCAGTTCGCCCTGGGCCCCGGCGGGAATGGTAGGTTGGTGCATGTGGAGGGCGATCGCAAACCCCGCCGAAATCTGATCCAGCGAGAGGTTGGTGTGGGGCAAAAACACCGGCTGATCAGACGCCAACGCCTGGGCAATCTCGGCCTCCCAGCCAGAAATAATGGGTAAACCCTCCTCCAGGGCCGGTAGGGTGGGGGAAGACAGGGTGGCGGTCATGGGCAGGTCTCCAAGGCGTGGCGCTAGCCAGAGGTTCGGCTAGAAGGGGTCAGACCCTTTGTATTCAGTTTGGCACCCCCGGTCCCCTTTGCCCCATTGCTAGAGGAATTGTTACGCTCAGGAGCGGTTCAAAAACTCAACCTCTGGCAGGCGAGGATCCTGCACCAGGCCCAGGCCCTGAAAGTTCCAACGGCCTAGTAGGGGCTTGAGGCTGGAGGGGGTGATGGTCTCCACGGCGAACTGGTCCCTGACATCGGGGGCATGGGCATTGAGGTAGCTGAGAGCGTCGTAATCCGCGGTAAAGACCAGCAGGTAGCCGGTGGGCGGGGGTTGGTCGGGGTCCGCAGGGGTAGTGGGGTGGGGGCGGGCGACTAGGTAGCTGCCATCGGCCCGAGATCGCAACAGGTAATAGATTTGAGCCATCGTTACTGGGGCAACCATTCAACACAGGCTGGCAGGGTAAATCTCCAAGCCGCCCATAGTCTAGGAGGCTAGCCCCCAGGATGGGTAACGTGTGTTTAGGTTGAGAAATATTCTTTTATATTTCTCAACGCCACGGTGTTCTGCTCTCAGGATCTATCGTGAAGTTAGGGATCTTTGCCTGCTCAATGCTGAGCATTCTCAGGCTATCAACCTTATCGTGCCGTAGGGGGTAGCCACGATGAAACGGTTGATCTATGCTTTGCTCCTGGGAACGATGGCTGCCGTGGGATTTACCCTGGGCATCCAGGACTGGCGGCGGCCTCCTCCCCAGCTAGAAGCGGAGTTAAGTCGAGCAGCGGTTGACCCTAGCCAAGTCCTGGTCGCCTCCCATCAGCAATTGACGCTCCAGGGCATCCAAGCTTTAGAAGCTTTGGCCCAGCTCAGTCCTTTGGCAGAGTCGGTGAGCTTGCCCTTTGATTACGTGGGTCGTCATATCCTAGTCTCGACTCAGATTCACGATCTGGGGACGACCAGGACTTTGATTTTTGACTCTGGCCTACGCTCCACGGTGCTGGATCAAGACGTGGTGCCTCAGCAGGCCCTCGCGACCCCAATCCAGGTTGATGGGCAATCCGTGTATGGCCTTCTGCAAGAGGTTAGTTTGGGTGGGGCCAATTTCCATAACGTAGGTGCCTTTGCGGTGGAGTTTAGTGCCCCGGGCCACCCCCTTTACTGCCTGTCCGATAGCGGCGTGATTGGAGCTAATTGGATGCGTCACGGCATCTGGCAAATTGACTACCAGCACCATCGGCTCACGGTCGCAGAGTCCGTTGCAGATTTGGATGACGTCTCCAATGCCATGGTGATTCCCTTCGACTTGGTGGATTTCACGCCGGTGATTGATCTACAGGTGGGATCCCATCAAACGGTCAAGGTTCTGGTAGATACCGGCTGGGACGGTAGCATTCACCTCACGGCCGAGGATTTCAGGGCTTTGAGCTTGGGCCCTCTGCAGGAAGCCTCAACTATCGAGGGACTCGTGGAAACCCTAGGTGGCCTGGAAATTTTTAACCAAAAGCTGCTGAGAATCCCTGCTTTGTCCATAGGCAGCCTACGGTTGGAGAATTTCCCAGTGCTGGTCAGCTATGGAGAACACGCCCAACCCTATTCCAGGGTGGGGAATGAGTTTTTAGAGAATTTCATCGTTACCCTGGATTGGGTTAACCAGCGGCTCTACCTCAAACCCATTGCCCCCGTGAGTGAGCTCTATCCCAACCCCCCAGCCTACGGGTTTCAGTCTATTGTTTACGACCACCGCTTGCTCATTACTGGGGTCTATCATCCTTCGCCAGCAGCCCAGGCTGGGTTACAAATCGGTGATCGTATTCTGGCCATTGACCGCGATCGCTACACCCATTTCAGCAATGAGCATGGCTGTAGTTTCGTCTATTCCCCGCTGGGCGATCGCTATACAGGCCCAATCACTATGACCGTGGAGCGCCAGGGTAGTCCGCTGACCTATACCTTGAGTCCTACCCCAGCCGAGTAACCCGAACCCCCTAACGCCCTTCTAAGGACATGACGTCCATCCTGAGGAATAAACCGGGTTTTTGGACCACCGTTCTAGTTCATCTCCGATAGCCGGATGCGTGGATCCACAAAACTTAGGGCTACATCGGCCAACAGGTTGCCAATAATTAACATCACCGCTCCCATCATCAGACTAGCCATCACCAGGTAAAGGTCCTGGGCGGTTACGGCTTCCAGGATGAGTTTTCCTAGGCCGGGCCAGTTGAAGTAGTTCTCGGTAATAAAGGCACCCCCCAAAAGGCTGGCAAACTCAAACCCCAGCAGGGTGATCAGGGGATTGACCGCGTTGCGCAGGGCGTGGACATAGACCACTCGATCCTCCGATAATCCCTTGGCTCGGGCGGTTTGGATGTAGTTTTGACGTAGCACATCCAGCAGTTGACCGCGGGTAATGCGCTGCAGGCCTGCAAAGCCGGTAATGCTCAGGGCCACGGTGGGCAAAATCAGGTGCCAACCGACATCGAGCAGCCGGCCAAACCAGTTCAGGTCGTCGTGGATGATGCTGGTGCGCCCCCCAATGGGAAACAGGGGTGCGGTCAACTGGGCAAAAAACAACAGCAGTAGGCCCGTAATAATGGTGGGCATGCCCTGGCCCAGGTAACTGAGCACCCGCAGCAGGCGATCGGCCCAGCGGTTTTGGTTGACAGCCCCAATAATCCCCAGCGGAATGGCAATCAGCCAGGTGACCAGAAAGGCCGCCAGGGAGAGCAACAGGGTATTGGGCACCCGTTCCCAGAGAATATCCACCACCGGCCGCTGGTAGGAAAAGCTGAGGCCAAAGTTGCCATGGAACAGCACCTGGTACAGCCAGTTGAGGTACTGCCGCCAGGCGGGTTGATCAAGGCCAAACTGGGCCTCAAGCTGGGCCAGGGTTTCGGCGGAAAATTGAGGACTCTGGCGGTACTGGTCGAGAAAGTTGCCGGGGGCTAACTGAATCACAAAAAAGCTGAGGGCTGAAGCCAACAGCAGGGTCAGTAGGGCCTGCAAAATTCGCTTCAGAATGTACAGGGAGGTTTCGCTAGTGACTGCTTGGCTGAAGCGAGTCCAGGGAGTGACGGTGTTTTTCAGGGGGGAAGAAGACGGAGCCATCCGAGAGGGGTTAGGGACATCAAAGAATAATCGGGCTACATTGCACCAGATTAAATGATTCTAAAACATGGGCCGAGGGCAAGGCCGATCAGGCGATGATGCCAACGGATTGCCTGGGTTGAATAGTAAAAAGAACTACACAATCCCAGGCGATTTGCAACGTTAGATTACCAGACTGGTCGAGTTAAAGCCTTCATAACCTTAGATAATTACATTCCCTAAATCCCCGTAGCGAGCTGGTTGGGCTGGCCATGGACGCAGTCAGCCAGGCCTCGCTTCCTGTGCCCCCAGGGAGCAGGTTTCTAGCGCGATTTTGCAGCTCCCAGTCCCCTTTGCCCCCTAGACCGCCAAGCCCCCTTAGCAATACGCCCTTGTAGGACATCCCTATGACCACTCTTCAAGCCCCTCCTGCCCATACCTCTGCCCAGGCGCTGGTTTTAGTGGCTCCCCTCTCCGGCCAATTGGTTGCCATCGAAGCGGTGCCTGACCCAGTTTTTGCTCAAAAAATGGTGGGCGACGGCATTTCCATCGACCCGGTTAGCCAGGTTCTGCTGTCTCCCTGTGACGGTGAGATTGCCCAGGTTCACAGTGCTGGCCATGCCGTTACCGTGAAAACCACCCAGGGGCTGGAGATCTTGATGCACATTGGCCTTGACACGGTAGCCCTGAAGGGGAAAGGGTTTACTCCCAAGGTGCGGGTGGGGGATCGAGTGAGAACCGGGGATATTCTGATCGAGTTTGATGCGGACTATGTGGCCTTGAACGCCCGCAGTTTGCTCACCCAGATCGTGGTTACCAACAGCGATCGCGTGGCTCAGTTTAAGCCTGCCACCGGCATGGTCAATGCCTCCAGAGATCCGATTCTAGAACTGGTGTTGGCTGAACCCACGGCCACCGGCGAGGAGGCCGCTGGGCCCGTGGTCATCTCTAAGGACATCATCATTCCGAATCCGGCGGGGCTCCATGCTCGACCTGCCGCCGTATTAGCCCAATTGGCCAAGAAATATCAATCGGCCATCACGATCCACCGCGGCAGCGATAGCGCCAATGGGCGTAGCGTAGTCGCCATTATGGGCCTGGAAATCAGTCGAGGCGATACGGTTACCTTGGCCGCCACCGGGGTCGATGCCGAGGCCGCGATCGCGGAGCTAGAGGAGGCCGTCCGCACCGGGCTCGGGGAAGAGGGAGCGGTGCCCATTGCCTTAGCGGCGGCCAGTATTGCCCAGTCCGAGTTGACGGCTCCGCCGCCTCGCCCTAAGTCCGACGACCCCAACATTCTTCTCGGCGTTGCGGCCTCCCCTGGCTTGGCCGTTGGCAATACCCTGCGGGCCCGTCGCCAGGTGATCGAGGTGGAGGAAGACGCGGAAAACCCCAATGCCGAGCACCGCAAGCTCGATAAAGCTCTAGAACAGGCCATGCTGGAGATCGAAAGTCTGCGCGCTAAGGTGCATGGCCAGGGCGACCCTAGCAAGGCGGCCATTTTTGCCGCCCACCAGGAATTGCTGGAAGACCCAGAACTGATGGACATTACCGGCAGCGCCATTGATAAGGGCAAAAGTGCAGCCTTTGCCTGGCAGCAGACCTACACCGCCCAGGCCGACCAATTGGCCAAACTCAAAAGTGAGCTGCTGGCCCAGCGGGCCAACGATTTGCGGGATGTGGGCGATCGCGTCCTCCGCATTCTGACCGGGGTGGAAGAAAAAGCCTTCGTTTACCCCGATAACACCATTTTGGTGGCCGAAGACCTCACCCCCTCTGACATGGCCAACATTGACCCCAGTCGGGTTAAGGGGTTCTGCACCGTGGCCGGCGGCGCCACCTCCCACGTGGCTATTCTGGCCCGGTCCATGGGCATTCCTGCGATCGCGGGCATCGAACCCCGAGTCTTGGATCTGGCCGATGGCACCCCGGTCATCCTGGATGGGAGCAAGGGCAAGCTGCGGCTGAATGCCTCGGTCCAGGAACTCGAAGCCACCCAAAACCGCATTGCCCGCCAAAAGGCCAAGCAGGCTGCTGATCTGGAGCAGGCCTTTGCCCCGGCAATAACCCAGGATGGGCGTCAAATTGAGGTGGTAGCCAACATCGGTAGTAAGAAAGATGCCGAAGCCGCCATCCAGGTTGGTGGCGAAGGGGTTGGCCTGTTGCGCACCGAGTTTGTCTTTATGGAGGCCACCTCTGCGCCTACCGAAGACCAGCAAGAAGCCATCTATGCCGACATTCTCCGAGTTCTGGGTCCCGAGCGCCCCATGATCATCCGCACCCTAGATGTGGGCGGTGACAAGCCTTTACCCTATCTGCCCATGGCCCACGAAGAAAACCCCTTCTTGGGCGAGCGCGGCATTCGCCTCGGCTTTGACCGGCCCGAACTCATGCGTACCCAGTTCCGCGCCATCCTCAAGGCGTCTACGGCCGGTAAGGCGCGGGTGATGTTCCCCATGATTGCCCGCTTAGAAGAAATTGCCATGGCTAAGGCGGTGATGGAAGAGGAACGCCAAAAGCTGGGGGTTCCCCCCATTGAAATTGGCATCATGATCGAAGTGCCCGCCGCCGCCGTGCTAGCCGAGCGCTTTGCGGAACAGGTCGATTTCTTCTCCATTGGGACCAACGACCTGACCCAGTACCCCCTGGCCATGGATCGCGGCCACCCTAAACTGGCCCCCTTCGTCGATGCCCTCAACCCCAGTGTGTTGCGCATGATTGACCTGACGGTGCGCGGTGCCGATCAGCACGGTAAGTGGGTCGGTGTTTGTGGTGGTGTCGCCGGTGACCCCCAAGCCGTCCCCATTCTGGTCGGTCTAGGGGTTAAGGAGCTGAGTGTTAGCGTCCCGGTGATCCCCGCCGTTAAGGCCCAGGTTCGTACCCTTCGCTACAGCCACTGCCAGGAACTCGCCCAACGGGCTCTGAACCTGGATTCCGCCGCTCAAGTGCGCGAACTGGTGCCCTTAGAGGAGTTTTAGCCCTGTCGAGCTTGAAGCCCAAGGTAGGAGCGGCCTTCTGCCTAACGCCTGCGGCGACGCTTCGCGAGCAACCTGCAGCCTTCCATCTTCTGCCTTCTGTCTGCCTAAAGCCTACGGCGACGCTTCGCGAGCTGCCTTCTGCCTTCCCACACCCCTCCCTCCCAATACCCATGACCCTCAAAGAAAACCCATGACCCTCAAAGAAACCTGGAACCACGCCTTCGGGCTGTTACAAAAAATGGGGAAGTCCCTCATGCTTCCCGTGTCGGTGCTGCCGGTAGCTGGTCTGCTGCTGGGCCTGGGTAGCGCTCGACTGATCGAACTGCAACAGATTCAGCAGGGCATCCTCACCGATGCCAAGTTCTGGTGGCTGCCAGAGTGGTTGGCCGCCATTATGAAAAACTCTGGGGATGCCATCTTTGCCAGCTTGCCGCTGATTTTTGCCATCGCCGTGGCGATCGGTTACGCCGGCAACGATGGCGTCTCAGCCCTGGCCGCCACGGTGGGGTTTATGGTTTTTCTGGCCACCCTCGGTACCGTCGCCACCGGCATGGGTCTGGAGACCAAGTCGGTGTTGGGCATTTCTACCCTGGATACGGGGGTCTTTGGCGGCTTGATCATGGGCTGCATTGCCGCCTACATGTTCAATAAATTCTTCCGCATCAATCTGCCGCCCTACCTGGGCTTCTTTGCCGGCAAGCGGTTTGTACCAATCATCACAGCCTTGGCGGCCATTCTCACGGGCATCATCATGAGCGTGATTTGGCCCCCCATTGGCAGCGCCATTAATACCTTTGCCCAGAGTGCCGCCGAAGGGCAAAATGTGCCCCTGACGGCCGCCCTCTATGGTTTTATCGAGCGTCTCCTCCTCCCCTTCGGTCTTCACCACGTATGGAACGTTCCCTTCTTCTTTGAAATTGGTTCCTTTACCGACCCGATTACGGGCCAACAGGTGCGGGGCGATATTGCCCGTTTCTTTGCCGGCGACCCCACCGCAGGGATTCTGGGTGGGGCCTACTGGTTCAAGATGTTTGGCCTACCCGCCGCCGCCATTGCCATTTGGCACAGTGCCAAACCCAGAAACCGCAAGCAAGTCGGCGGTTTGATGATTTCGGCAGCCTTCACGTCCTTCCTGACAGGGATTACCGAGCCCATTGAATTTTC